>PXTR01000031.1 GCA_003023245.1 Bacteroidetes bacterium QS_8_68_15
CGCCTGAATGCGGACGCGCCCGTCTTCCAGAGAGGTTGTCGTCACCGCATCCTTGTACCCGCTTCCGTTGGCGAATGAGGCGGCCTCCGGATCCAAGATGTTGTCGCTTGCGTCGAGGTCGGAAGGCGTTTCGATGGGGTCGTAAACGCCCGCGAGCTTGCGCATCATCGTGCGCGCCTTTCGCCAGCGGGACGAGTCGGGCTTGGTGGAGACGGTCGCCGTCTGGTAAACCCAACTGAGGATGGCCGCCCCCGCCACCGGCGCGTAGCTCTGCGCGCTTTTGCCGGTGAGCGTGAGCACGTCCAGCTCCAGGTTCTTCCCATAGCTGCGCTCGCTTCCCCGAGTGAGGTTTTCGCCTCCGATAAACAGCGGACCCCGTTTGCTGACACCTGACGTGGCTTCGTGACGCTTATTTTCGTTGGGGCCGTGGGGAGAGACGAAGGCCACGCCGTTCGCCCACGCGCGCTCGGAAAGGTCGGCAATATCCGGGGTGTCCACATTCGGCGGGCGGGCGGGCAACGCCAGGTCGTAGTCTTGTTCGATGGCGATGTTGACGAGTCGGGTGTTACTGCTGATGCGACGCAGGGCCAGCGTGTCCAGCGACAGCCCGTAGGCGTCGGCGGTTCGCGTGAACGCGTTCTCGACTTGGCTTCGATGACTTCCGCCCTTCACTTCGGCAATTAGTACGCGAAGGGAGTCCTGCGCCTGTGCGCGCCCCGCCCCGGCAACGAGCAGGAGCGCAAAAGCGAAAGAGGGGAGGAGCCGCTTAAGCATACGACGCGGAAAGAGGGCAGAGCGAGTAGGCAAACGCAAGGGGGCCAGAGCGACATCTCTTTTCCGCAATCTTCGTTCCGACCGGCGCTGACATCCTCCGCAGAAGGAAGAAGGAAGGGAGGAGGGCGAACGGAGGAGCGGACTTCGGGCCTTTTTCCTCCGACACGGCGCCGGAGAGAGGAAAGATACGCCGGAGGAACGAATCCGCTGTGCTGCGACGGGGCGACCGTCGTCGATGGATTCGTTCAGCTTTTCTTTGTTTCGAAACGATACGGTCCGACGGTGGAGAAATACAAGGGAGCGCCCAAGAAATTATCAGTTTGATAAAAACCTCGAGGGCGGCGGCGCTTACCAGAAGACGAGCCGGCTTCTTTGCATGCATCACGCATTCATGCTTCCCGACGGCGCTTCCGCCGATTCGTTCGGCCCCGACGCTCGCTCCCCAGCGGACGCGCGCTCGCTCGGGGGTTGGGTCGCGCGGGTCCTCAGCCACACGGTCAACCCGTTGGTGCTGCCGCCGCTCTTGCTGGGACTGGTGCTGGCCCATCTGGGCGCCCCGCTGTCGGAGATCGGGTGGGCGGTAAGCGTAGGGGTCGCGTTCTGCGCGCTGCTTCCGCTGGCCTACGTCGCGCGATTGCTTCGGGCGCGGCGCGTTCGCTCGCTGGAGATCCCGGAGCGCGCCCGGCGGCGCGGGCCGCTGCTGGTGAGCGTGGTCGCCTATCTTGGCGCGCCGGCGGTGCTCTGGACCACCGCCGAAACCGCCGCCGCGCTGCTGGCGATCCTCGTCGGGTTGCACGCCGGAAACACCGCCCTGATTCTCGTCGTCACGCTGCGGTGGAAGATTTCGATTCACACGGCCGCGCTGGGCAGCTTCATCTCGATGTTGATGTTCGTGGCGCAGACGCCGTGGCCCGAACTGGCGCTCGAAGCGACGCTCCTTTCGCCCGGGGCGGTGAGCGGGCTGCTGCTGCTGCTGGGGGCGTTGATGTGGGCGCGCGTGCGTCTCGGAGCGCACACGCCGGCGCAGGCTGCCGGTGGCGCGCTCTTCGGGCTGGTGCTTCCCTACGCCGAACTGTCGATGCTGGCCGTCGGGAGATTCTTGTGAAGGCGCCTGGCGCGTGGCGAAAGGCCGTGGCGAAGGGAGCGTGAAGGCGCGTGGCATTTCTCGACGTACGGGCGCTTGCGTTCATTCAAGAGACGCCAAGTGCTTCCCGCGCTGCGGATTCGCATTTGCATCTTTTCTCCAGCGCGCGCTACGTTTTAAGCTGCCCCTCTCCTTCGTCCGGCTTTGCCTGTGCCTATC
Source organism: Bacteroidetes bacterium QS_8_68_15 (assembly GCA_003023245.1). The sequence goes on from PXTR01000031.1 coordinate 2,078, forward strand.
GGCCCGTACGGCTACGCACGCTCGCGCTTCCGTCTTCTCCGCCGTCTTCCGCGACCGATGCGTTTGACTGCCGCCGCCCTCTTCGGGGCCGCCCTGCTTTTTCTGTGCTTGCCGGCCCCCGACGCGCGAGCGCAGGCCGGCGGCGACGGCAACTGGAGCACCGTGGAAGGCCGCGTCACCAGCGCCGCCGACACGAGCACGGGCATCTCTTCCGCCACCGTTCTGGTGGCCGGCACCAACTACGGCACCAGCGCCGACGCCGAGGGCCGCTACCGGATGCGCCTGCCCGCCGGGGCGTACCTGCTGCGCTTCTCGTCGGTCGGCTTCGAGACGCGCACCGACTCAGTTTCGCTCCGGGCGGGGCAGACGGTGCGCCGCGACGCGCGCCTCGCTCCAGCCGTCGAAGAGATGGCCGTCGCAGAGGTGACGGCCGACCGCGAGGAGACGCCTGGCGCCGGGGTCTACGAAATCGAAGGCGCGCACGCCGAGACGATGCCCACGCCGCTGCCGGACGGCTTTCGCACGCTCAAGACGCTCCCGGGGGTGGCGACCCAGAACGAACTGTCGAGCCAGTACTCGGTGCGGGGGGGCGGCTACAACGAAAACCTCATCTTCATCAACGGCTTTCAGGTCTACATGCCCTTTCGCCCGCGCCAGGGCGAGCAGGAGGGCCTGGGGCTGTGGAACCCGCAGCTCACCGAGAGCGCGCGCCTTTACGCCGGGGGCTTTCCTGTGCGCTACGGCGGGAAGCTCTCCTCAGCGCTGGAGGTGGAGTACCGCGAGCCGGAGGGCCCGGTGAGCGGGCAGGGGGCCGCCTCGACGATGGACCTGAGCGGCTCGGCGGGCGCCTCGGCGCTCGGCGGGAACCTGAGCTGGCTGGTGGGCGTGCGCCGCGCGCGAGCCGGGCGCCTCTTCGGCACGCAGGAGCTGCAAGGCGACTACACGCCGGACTATGCCGACGGCCAGGCGACGCTTTCCTACCAGATCGCCGACGGGCACCAACTCGAAGCGCTCGGCCTCTGGGCCAACTACGACTACTCCCTCGACCCGCAGGCCAAGCAGACCTACTTCGGCACCATCAGCATGGGGCGTGGGCCCAGCAACTTGCAGTCGCTCTTCACCGAGTACGAAGGTCAGGAGACGGCCGGCTACTCCACGGGCTTCGGCGGGCTGCGCCTGACGGACCGCCTTTCGGGAAACGTGCGCGCCGAGCATGAGGCGGCCTACTACCGCACCACCGAAACGGAGCACGTGGACGTGCGCGGCTCCTCGGTACTCACCCGGATCGACCCGGCCAGCGGCAAGTCGCTCGGCGTCCTCGGCGTCGGCGAGCAGCACAACACGGCCGACAATCGCGTCGCCGTCTCCACGCTTACCGGGCGCGGGCGCTACTACTCCCGCGGCGCCAGCCGCCACGCTCCCGAAGTCGGCTGGCACGTGCGTCGCCTCGCCTTCGACGATGAGATCGACGAGCGGACCACCCAGACCAACGCGCGCACCGACGAGGAATCGCTCATCCGCCAGATCAACGGCACCGCCGAGCTGGGCACCTGGCAGGCCGGCGCCTACGCGCAGGACGTGATCGACCTACTCGAGGAGCGCGACCGCCTGCTGCTCACCGCCGGGGTGCGTACCGACTACTACGCCTTCAGTGAGGAGCTGACCGTCTCGCCGCGTCTCTCGGCCCGCTTCGAGTGGACCGACCAGACCACCCTCAACGCGGCGGCGGGCGTTTACCACCAGAAGCCCACCTACCGCGAACTGCGCGGCCGACCGCCGACCGAGGAGGCGCTCGACGACGCCGGCGGTCGGATCGAAGAGACGCTCAACCGCGACCTCGACTCGCAGCGCTCGCTTCAGTTCATCCTGGGCGGGGAACGCTTTTTCCCCGACCGCCGCCTCTACCTGCGCGCCGAAGCCTACTACTCGCGTCTCTCGAATCTCGTCTCTTACGAGATCGACAACGTGCGCGTCGAGTACTCCGGCCGCAACGACACCCGCGGCTACACCTACGGCCTCGACCTGCAGCTGCGCGGAGAGTTCGTGCCGGGGTTGGAGAGCTGGTTCAACTACAGCTACCTCGTCTCGAAGGAGGACTTCTACGACGAATTCGAAGGGGCGGAGGGCTACCGCTCCGGCTGGCTCCCGCGCCCGGCGGATCAGCGCCACACCTTCAGCGCCTTCGTGCAGGACTACATTCCCGGCGACAAGACGTGGAAGCTGCACCTGCGCGCGCTTTTCGGCAGCGGGCTGCCCTACACCCCGCCCGTGCCCGGCCGGCGCGTCGCCGACGGCGTGCAGGCGCAAAAACCGGGCCCGCGCAACAACGCGCGCTACCCCGAGTATCGCCGCGTCGACGCCGGCGCCACCAAGATCATCCGCCTCTTCGACCAGGCCGTCGACGGGCCGATGACGATGACCCTCACCGCCGAGGTGCTCAACCTCTTCGACATGACCAACACCGTCGCCTACAACTGGGACGCCAACTTCAACCGCATCCCCACCCACCTGACGCCCCGCGCGCTCAACGTGCGGATGCGACTGAAATTTTAGGGCGGCGGACGACCGACGGAGAACGGCGGTTCTCCAAAAACGTGCGGAGCAACCGAGCCGCTTGAGACGAGAATGGCGATTGAGCGGAAAGTAGAGGCACGGGGGCGCTTGTACCCGCGAGCGGAAAACCTTCTTCTGAACGGCCGAAGCGATCGCTTCCAGAAACTTGCCCCTGACTATCTCTCGTTTTTCCAGAACGTCGTTCCTCGCAGTCGCTTTGCTGCTCGCGCTGTTGCCCGCCTGCGCCGGCAGCAATGAGGCGCAACGCGACGCCCGCCCTGCCGCGCCCGATCCGACAGCTGCGACGGTGCTTCCCGAAGGCTTCACCTACCCCGAGGGCGATAGCCTGCGCGTGGCGACGTGGAACGCCGAGCACTTCGTCGACCGCCACGACAATCCCTACATCGACGCGGAGCGCGAGGACGACCCGCCCGACACGATGCGCGCTCGCCGCGAGCGCTTCGCGCGGGCCGTGCGCCGCCTCGACGCCGACGTGCTGGTCCTTCAGGAATTCGAAAGCGCCGCCTACGCCGAGCGCTTCGCCGAGGAGCGCTTGCCCGACATGGGCTACGAGTTCTTCGCGGCCACCGAGAGCCGCGGCTGGTACATGAATGTCGTTCTGATGAGCCGCGTCCCGCTGGGCGTGACCCGCAGCTATGCGGGGGTCACCACGCCCATCGTCGGCCAGACGAACGAGGCGGGCGAGCCGGCTGCGCAGCACTTCACCAACAACCGCCTCTGGACGGCCGAGGTCTTCGCCCGCCCCGGCTACACGTTCACCCTCGCGGGCCTACACCTCAAGGCCGGTCCCGACGCGCGCGACGCCGCCTGGCGCACCGGCCAGATTCGCTTCCTGCGCCGGCAGCTCTCGGAGCTAACAACCGCGCGACCCGGCGCGAACGTTCTGGTCGCCGGCGACCTCAACAGCCTGCCCGGCAGCCCCGAACTTCAGCTTTTGCTGGACGGTGAACAGCAGCAGGGAGGTAACGGCGGCGGCGGCTTGCACCTCATCAACCCGCTGGCCGGGCGCCAGACGCTCACCCACCCGGCCGGCGACCCGCAGCGCCAGCTCGACTACCTCCTCGTCAACGAGGCCATGCGCCCGGAGCTGGCCGACGGGTCGGTGCACGTCGCGTCGCCGCTGCCCCCGGGCATGCAGGCCCGCACGAGCGACCACCTGCCCGTCGTGGCGACCGTCGTGGCCCGGGAGGGTTCGTGATGCGTGATTCGTGACATGTTGCACGCGCCACGTTCTACGCGACACGTATCACGCCGCCAGCGCGTCGGCGAGGACCTGGGCGGGGTGGAGCGCCTCGCGCCCCGTCGTGTCGGCGATCTGGGAACGGCACGAAAAGCCCGGCGCGGCGACGACGGTGTCTTGCGGGGCGTCGCGCACGGCGGGGGCCAGCTTCAGCTCGGCCATGTCTTTCGAGATGTCGACGTGCTCAGCTTCGTAGCCGAAGGCACCGGCCATGCCGCAGCAACTGGCCTCGACCGCCTCGACGCGGTGCCCCGGCGCGAGGCCGAGCGCTTTTTTCGCCGGGGCCGCGCCTTCGAGCGATTTCTGGTGGCAGTGCCCGTGCAGGAGTACGTCGCGGTCCGCGTCGCTGCCCCAGACGCCGTCGTCCGACGGCAGCTCGTCCGCGCCGGCGCGGCGGCTCAGCAGGCCCTCGAAGGAGACGACCGCCTCGGCGACGGCGTCGGCGTGCGGATCGCCCGGCAGGAGCGACAGCAGGTCGTCGGTGAGGGCAGAGGTGCAGCTCGGCTCCAGCCCGACGATGGGTACGCCCTCGCGCGCGAGGGGAAGGAGCGCCTCGACGGTGTCCAGCGCCTGCTCCTGCGCCGCGCTGATGCGCCCCTTCGACAGCAGCGTGCGTCCGCAGCAGACGATTTGCTCCGGCAGCACCGGCTGCATGCCCAGCGCCGAGAGGACCCGTGTGGCTGCTTTTCCGACTTCGGGCTGGTTGAAGTTGGTGAACGTATCCGGGAAAATGGCGACGCGGTCTGATTCGGAGGCGGTAGAGGCACGGTGCGTCGTGCTCCTACGGTTATTTTCCGCGAACCACTGACGGAAGGTCTCGCGCGCGAACGGGGGCAGCTTGCGTTCGCGGTCGATGCCGAGGGTTTTTTCCATGCCCCAGCGTACCGGCGAGAAGCGGTTCACGGCGTTGACGGCGCCGGCCAGGGGGGTGCCGGCGAACAGTCGGCTCAGGGTGGGCAGGCTCGAAAACAGACGGTCGCGCAGCGGCAGGCCCTCCTCCTCGTGCACCGTCGCCAGCCACTCCTTTTTGAGCTTGCCCATGTCCACGTTCGAGGGGCACTCCGTCTTGCACGCCTTGCACTGAATGCACAGGTCCATCACGTCCTTCATGCGCTCCGAGGTCATCTCGCCGTCGGGCAGCTGGCCGCTGAGGGCCATGCGCAGGGCGTTGGCGCGGCCGCGGGTGGAGTGCTCCTCCTCGTGGGTCGCCATGTAGCTGGGGCACATCGTGCCGCTCTGGGTCTTGCGACAGGCCCCGTTGCCGTTGCACAGCTCCACCGCGCCGGCGAAGCCGCCGTCCTCGGAGAAGTCCATCTCAGTGCGAAAAGGGCGCGTCTCGTAGCTCGGTCCCATGCGCAGGTCGCGGTCCATCGGCGGCGTGTCGACGACGACGCCGGGGTTGAGGCGGCCTTCGGGATCGAAAATCTGCTTCAGCTGCCGGTTGAGTTCGTAGAGCTCCGGCCCCAGCAGCTCTTCGTTGAGCCAGCCGCGCGCCCGCCCATCGCCGTGCTCGGAGGAGACGGCCCCGCCGTGCCGCCGAACGGCCTCCATCGAGCCGCGCGCAATCTGTTTCATCTTCTCGACTTCCTCGGCGTCCTTCGTGTTGATGAAGGGGCGCACGTGCAGGCACCCCCCGGAGGCGTGCGCATAGAAAACGGCTTCCGTGCCGGTCTCGTCGAGCAGCGTCGAGAGTTCGTCGATGTAGCCGGGGAGCTCGGCGACCGGGACGCTGGCGTCCTCGATGAAGCCCCACGGCTTGTAGTCGCTTTTGATGTTTTTGACCAGGCCCAGTCCTTCCTTGCGGATTTTCCACACGTCTTCGATGTCGTCGGGGTTGGTGCGGCGCACGACGGCGTAGCCGTCCTCGCTTTGCTGAACGGCGTCTTCGAGCGCATCCAGCCGCTCGCTAAGCGCGCCGGGGTCGTCCGTGGAGGAAGAGGCGCTGTACTCGGTGATGAGCAGGCCGCCGGGGTCGCCGCCGCCGGAGGGGGGGTCTTCGACGAAGGTCAGCTTGTCGGCGAAGCCGGGGGCGGCGCGGCAGCGCTCGAGGATGACGCCGTCGAAGAGTTCGACGGCCGAGGGCTTCGTTTCCAGAATGCGCTCGACGGCCCGCAGCGCGCCCTGCCGCGTCTCGAAGTGGGCCAGCCCGAGGGCCGTGCGCTCCGGCCGCTCCACGAGGCGCACCTCGATTTCGGTGAACGTCATCAGCGTGCCCTCGCTGCCGCAGACGATCTTGGCGAGGTTG
>PXTR01000032.1 GCA_003023245.1 Bacteroidetes bacterium QS_8_68_15
GGAGGCGCTCCACGCCCTCGAAGGCGACCACGAGTTCCTCACCAAAGACGACGTCTTCACCGAAGACCTCGTCGAGACGTGGATCGAGTACAAGACCGAGAACGAGGTCAAGCCGCTGCGTTTGCGGCCGCACCCCTACGAATTCCACCTCTACTACGACAGCTGAGTCGTTAGCGGTCAGCCGTTGGCGGTCGGCGTTTTCGCCTCGCCAACGCGCAGATCTACGGCCATCCGAAAAGCCCGCCTCCAGCTTCACGGCTGGGGCGGGCTTTTGTTGTTGGCGAACGGAGGATGCGCACGCCGACTTTGGCGGCCTGGGGGCTGAACCTGCATCCGCAAGGAGCGTTTTGACGTGCGTACCGTTCGTTGTCTCCCCCTGCTCTTCCGCCTTCATGCCGCCTGCTGTCTCCCCGGCCTCCCCGAAGGACGTCCCATCGCAGCGGGCGACGTTCCGGCGATTGGTGAAGCTGCTGCGCGGCCGCCGCACCGTCGTCGTCAGCGGGGCGGGCGTCAGCACCGAGAGCGGCATCCCCGACTACCGCCGCCCCGACGGCACGCGCCGCAACCCCGACCCGATGCGCCACGACGAGTTCACTGGCAGCGCCGCGACGCGACGACACTACTGGGCGCGCTCGGCCGTNGGCTGGCCGCGCTTTCGCGCCGCGCAGCCCAACGACGGCCACCGCGCGCTCGCTCGCCTGGAAGAGGCCGGCCTCGTCACCGGCGTCATCACGCAGAACGTGGATCGCCTTCACCAGGCCGCCGGCTCGGAACGCGTGGTCGACCTGCATGGCGCGCTCGAGGACGTGCGCTGCCTCGCCTGCGGGACGCTTTCCGGCCGCGACGCGCTCCAGAAGCGCCTGCTCGCGGCCAACCCCGACTTTCCGCCGGGCGAGGTGAGCCTGCGCCCCGACGGCGACGCGGAGCTGCCCGACGGCGCCGGCGACGACTTTGCCGTGCCCTCCTGCACCGGGTGCGGCGGCGGCCCGCTCATGCCCGACGTCGTCTTCTTCGGCGGCCGCGTGCCGGAGCGCCGCGTCGAGGCGGCGTGGCGGCTCTACGACGAGGCCGAGGCGTTGCTGGTCGTCGGCTCGTCGCTGACGGTGTACTCCGGCTACCGCTTCGCCCTGCGCGCGCGCCGCGAGGAGCGCCCCTTCGCTGCGGTCAACCTCGGCCCAGTGCGCGGAGCCGAGGAGGCGGCGGCCGTGCATCTGGAAGCCCCGCTCGGCGAAGCGCTCTCCAGGCTCGCGCGCGCCCTCACTGGAAAAGCGCGTGTGGCGTGGGGCGCGTAGCGTTTGGCGAAAAGCGTTTGGCATGCTCCCGACCTTTGCATGCCGAAAAACGCCAGGCGCACCCCCCGCCACGCGCTCACAGCGCAATCACGTCGTCGAGGTCGTAGGCGCGGTCGTAGACGGCCAGGACCTCCTCGCTGGAGTTCATCGTCAGCCGCGCCGTGACGCTGACGTAGTTGCCCTTCGACGAGGAACGCACTTTCAGCCCGTCCCCCTCTTCGCCAGTCGGGTGCTCGTCGAAGATGCCTTTCAGTGCGTCGAGGTTGTCTTCCGGGCCGATGAACTTGAACGTGTAGGTCGTCGGCCAGTCGGTTTCCTCCTCCAGCAGTTCGCGAAACTCAATCCACCACTCGTCGGACGGGCCGGCGCGTCCGTTGGTGTCTTCGCTGCCGGTCTCTTCGCTGCCGGTGTCGGGGCGGTCGTCGTCGTCTCCAGGGTCGCTCATCGGGGCGTGTCGCGCGTTTTTGTGAAGGGGGACTCGTCATGTGGTCTAACCGCGAGGCAGCGGGGGCTGATCCCGGACGCACCCCCCGTGCCGTACTGCGCTGTCAAGCGTAATTCGTTGCCCTCTGATGTCTTGCCACGAAGCTTCGACGACAGGCGACGGACAACGGACGACTCCACGCCGCCCCGTCGTCGGTCGACCATCGTCCATCGTCTTTTGCAGTACGCAGTGCTGTGCTTTTTAGGCGGTGTAACAATCTCCCGCGACCTTTCGTATGCGTCGCTGACGCCGTGTTCGGAAACGGCGTGCCGCTTCGTCCTTTCCTTCTCGCTTTTTCGCCTCCGCTTTCATGCGCGTCCCGCTTTCGCGACACGCCCGCTCTGTGCGAAACCGTCTCTTTCCGGCAAGCGCTGCGCCGGTGCTTCTGGTCATCGCCCTGTGCGTTGCGGCTCCGCTGGAAGAGGCCCACGCGCAGACCGGCGGCGGTGGCAGCGCCGAGAGCCTGCTCGAGGAGTTCGAGGAGAAGACGACCACCTTCACGCTCGATAATGGGCTGACGTTCGTCGTCGTCGAGCGCCACGACGCGCCGGTCGTCAGCTTCCACACCTACGCCGACGTCGGCGCCGTCGACGAGCCGATGGGCCAGAGCGGGCTGGCGCACCTCTTCGAGCACCTGGCCTTCAAGGGCACCACCACCATCGGCACCACCGACATCCAAGCCGAAATGGCCTCCATCGAGCGGGAGGAGGAGATCTTCGCAAAAATCGAGCGCGAGCGTGCGCGAGGTCCCCGCGCGGACACCGCCCGCATCGGCCGCCTGCAGACGCGGCTCGACTCGGTCGAGGAGCAGTCCAAGGAGTACCTCTCCGACGCCGGCTACGACCAGCTTCTCGACCGCAACGGCGTGAACGACCTCAACGCCTACACCGGCGCCGACCAGACCGGCTACGTCTACAGCCTGCCTTCCAACAAGCTGGAGTTGTTTTTCGCGCTCGAAAGCGACCGTTTCATGAACCCGGTCTTTCGGGAGTTCTACACCGAACGCGACGTGGTGATGGAGGAGCGCCGCCAGCGTACCGAGTCCACCCCCACCGGGCGGCTCCTCGAAGAGTTCACCGCCACGGCCTTCGGGGCGCATCCCTACGGCGTCCCCACCATCGGGCACATGTCCGATCTCGAGAGTCTCTCGCGCGCCGACGCTCGCGCGTTCTTCGAGAAGTACTACGGCCCGTCGAACCTGACGATCGGCATTGCCGGAGACGTGGACCCGCAGCGGGCGCGCGAGCTGGCCGAGAAGTACTTCTCGCGACTCGAAGGAGGGGAGGAGCCGATGGGTGTGGCCACCGAGGAGCCGGAGCAAATCAGCGAGCGGCGTGTCATCATCCGCGAGCAGTCCCAGCCCATCGTCCTCATGGGGTGGCACCGGCCCAGCATGTTCTCCGAGGACGCGGCCGTCTACGACGTGCTCCAGGATGTCCTCACGCAGGGGCGCACCAGCCGCCTTCACAAGGCGCTCATCGAAGAAGAAAAGGCGCTCCAGGTGCAGGCGTTGCCGGCGTACCCGGGCAGCAAGTATCCCACGCTCTTCGGCATCCTCGGCGTGCCCAACCGCGAGGTCGGCCCCGAGCAGCTGGAGGAAGACATCTACGCGGT
>PXTR01000033.1 GCA_003023245.1 Bacteroidetes bacterium QS_8_68_15
GCCCCCTTCGACGGCGGTCCCGGCGTCGCCGCCGTCGGAGGGGGCGCAGAGATCGAGCATCTGCGCGCCCTGCTGGCTGAGCGACTGGTTGAGCGTTTCACTCAGCGCCTCCAGCGCGCCGATCATGTTTTCGAGCTTCTCGCGCTGCCCCAGCGAGATGGCGGCGTCGAGGGCCTGCTGGTCGCGCTGCAGAATGCGGTGCAGCAACTGCAGGCCCGTCACCGCCACGGACTGGAAGACGACCCGCTGCGCCTCGGTGCTGGCGGAGAGTTGGCGCACGCGCTTGGCCGCCACGTCGGCGTCTTCGCGGAGCGAGGCCCCGCCGACCCCGTTGCGCGCGACGCGCTCCTCTTCGGAACGCCCGTAGAACACGGAGTCGGCCTTGCGTTTGATCTTTTGTTTATACTCCATGAATGCTTCTCGCCCCGGAAGCGGGCGAGCATAGCGAGCAGTAATGTCGAGGCGCCGGCCGCGACGCAGGGCGATGCGCGCCGCGGGGCCGGGCGCCATGAAAGTAGCACGCGGGCCCCCGCAGAACAACCACGCCGGGGCCCTCGACCGCTTTCGATGGGGCGTGCTACGGACGGCCTGGAGCGGTGATCCCACCTCCGCCGCGGCTCTTCGCCGGCGCAGCGGACGGTGCCAACGGGGCGGCCACTCGGCGAATCGGGCGTTCAGCGGCCGAGGCGTTCCGGGGCCTCCAGGGCGTCGTCGCGCCGGTCGAGCAGTCGATCCGCCCCGTCCTCGAAAAGACGAGCGGCCCGGGGGGACGGGCGCACCGTCTCGGTCGTGAGCGCCGCGTAGACGGGCAGCAGGCCGGGATGATGCCCGCGGAGCGCCTCGATCGGGTCTTCGTCTCCCCGCACGATCCAGCCGGGGTGCGCCTCTCTCGGCGCGGCGGCGGCGGTAGATTGCGCGCGGTGCTCGCAGGCGGGGGCGCAAGCAGATGCTCGGGAGCACCGGGTTCGTCAATACTGAATGAATCCAAATCAACTTCGGCTTGGCTCATTCCCTCGTCGGCCGGCGCCGCGACCGTCAAAACGACGTTCGCCGTCATCGCAGCGGCCCGGGGGGAGTGCGGCCTGGCCGCTTCCGAAATCACGAACGAATGCAGCGCCGGCCGTTCGGCCCACCGCCGTCTGAACCGCCGCGCCTCCACGACGGTCGGTTTCATTCGCAGACGCGCCGTTCGTACATTTTTCGAAAAGGGTGCTCCGAAAAAGGCTCCTTCCGCCCTCGTCCATCTTCGACCCGCTTCCCCCCGGTGTTTATGACCGCCTCCGCCCGCCTCATCGACCTGTGTGCCGCCGTGTTCACCGCTGCTGCTCTGCTATCCGCGCCCGCCGGGCTGCTTGCCGTCTCGACCGCCCGGGCGCAGCCACAAGACGGACAGCCCGGCGGGGCCGCGCCGCCCGAGCGCCCGTCCGACGTCGTCGTGATCGTCCACGGCGGGGCCGGCAGCATCGAAGAAGCCAACATGACCGACGAGGAAGAACAGGCCTACCGCACCCAACTCGCCAGCGCGCTGCGTGCCGCCTACGACGTGATTGAAGAGGGCGGCAGCAGCCTCGATGCAGTGGAGGCGGCCATCAAACCGCTCGAAGACGCGCGCCTCTTCAACGCCGGGCGCGGGGGCGTCTTCACCGACGCGGGCATGGTCGAGCACGACGCCTCGATCATGGAGGGCGAACGCCGCAACGCCGGGGCCGTCGCCGGCACGAAGCATCTCCCGCATCCCATCGAAGCGGCGCGGCTGGTGATGGAAGCGTCCGAGCACGTCATGCTCGCGCGCCAGGGGGCCGAGGAGTTCGCGCTCTCGGAGGGCATGGACCTGGTGCCCAACAGCTACTTCTACACGCCCGAGCGCCGCGAGCGCTTTCTCGAAAGCCTCACCTCCGACGCCTCGCCCGAGGTAAGGGCACGTCCCGAACGGGCCCTTCCCGAGCGTTCGGAGCCGACGCCCAACGCCCTCGGCACCGTCGGCGCGGTGGCGCGCGGGCCCGGCGGCACGCTCGCGGCGGGCACCTCCACCGGCGGCACGTCGAACAAGCGCTGGGGCCGCATCGGGGATTCGCCCATCATCGGGGCCGGCACCTACGCCGAAAATGAAACCGCCGGCGTCTCGGCGACCGGCTGGGGGGAGTACTTCATCCGCGGGGCCGTCGCGCACGAAGTCACCGCGCTGATGGACCACGCCGGCGCCTCGGTGCAGGAGGCCGCGCGCACCGTCATCACCGAGCAGTTGCCCCAGCTCGGCGACGGGCGCGGCGCCGGCGGCCTCATCGCGCTCGACGCGGAGGGCAACGCGGCCGCGCCGTTCACCTCACCGGGCATGTTTCGCGGATGGATCACCGAAGACGGCGCCGTCACGGTGCGTTTCTACGGCGAGGAGCAGTACGACGGCCCGCAGGACGGGGAGTGATGTGTGATGGGTGATTCGTGAGATTAATCTACGGCCGTTGTTGCTGTCCTCACGCATCACGCGATACGCGCATTACGTCGTCTCTTCGTGTTCAGGCGACGGGCTTACCTTCCAGGCCCACGCCCGCCCGGCGAGACGGCTTGTGCTGCGCGGAAAACCTGTACAGGAAAAAGGACGGGAGAGGCGACGGTCGTCCCGAAAGTGCGCGAACCGGTGCGTGGAAAGCGTCCGTGCTCGTCCGGTGAGGCGGCGGCGTGCTCTTTGCAGGCGAAAACCCCCCGGCGGTCCCGACGCCGCGTGTCGTTCTCCACCGCTCTGCCCGCGACGAACTCGCCTCTCCCGCACGCCCACGTCCCGCCATGCGCTCTGCTTCGCCCGCACTCGTTTTCGTAGTTCTGGTCGCTGTCGCCGTTGCCGGGGGGTTCGCCGGGTGCGAACGGCCGGTCACGCCCGGCGCCACGGGCCTGCGCTCCGCGAGCGAAGCGGACGAGACCGTCGCCGACACCAGCAACCGCTATGGGCGCACGTCGCCCAGCCCCGGCGGCACCGGCAAAACCTACATGGGGCGCGAAATTTCGCAGGTGATGGGCCACCGCGGAGCCGACTGGCTGGAGCGCCCCGAGCGCGCCGAACGCGAGATGCCTGCCCGCGTCGTCGAGGCGATGAGCTTGAAGCCGTCCGACGTGGTCGCCGACATCGGGGCGGGCACCGGCTACTTCACCTTTCGCCTCGCGCCGGAGGTGCCGCGCGGCATCGTCTACGCCGTCGACATTCAGCCGGAGATGCTCGCAAAGATCCGCCGCCGGATGAAGGCCGACGACGTCGGCAACGTCGTTCCGGTACGCGGCACCGAGCGCGCCCCGAAGCTGCCGGCGGGCGCCGTCGACGCCGCGCTGATGGTGGACGCCTACCACGAGTTCGCCTTTCCCTACGAGATGATGCGCGGGCTCCGCGAGGCGCTGCGACCCGGCGGCCGCGTCTACCTCGTGGAGTACCGCAAAGAAGACCCGACCATCCCGATCAAGCGTCTCCACAAGATGACCGAAAAGCAGGCCGTCCGCGAACTGGCGGCGGCGGGCCTGCGCCACGTGCGCACCGAGGACGTGCTCCCGCGCCAGCACCTGATGATCTTCGAAAAACCGGCGCCGTAGGCGCAGTTTCGGGTTGCGGGTTTCGGGGTCAAGGATTTTCTTGAGAGAACCGCAAATACGAACCCGCAAACTCGTAACCGCAAGGCTCATGGAGCCGACGCACTACCCCGTCGACGGCGTGCTCGACCTGCACGAATTCCGCCCGCAAGACACGGGCAGTCTCGTGCCGGAGTACCTGCGCGCCTGCCGCGAGGAAGGCATTCTGCGCGTGCGCATCGTGCACGGCAAGGGCACCGGAGCGCTTCGGAAGTCGGTGCACGCCCTCCTCGAACGGCGGCCGGAGGTCGAGCGCTTCCACGTGGCCGGCGACCGCAGCGGCTGGGGCGCCACTATCGCGCACCTTCGTCCGTGGGAGCAGAGCGAGTGAGCGAGGCTGTTCAGTCGTCCTTCGCCAGTCGCACATCGCCCATTGGCAGCACGTCGCACAGCTCGTGCAGGCGGCTGACGGTGCGCTCGAACTTCTCGGCGACGCCGGCGCGCAGGCCGTCCGCATCGCTGGAGGGGGTGAACCACTCTTCCGGCGGGGCGGGAGCGGAAAAGAAGAGCGCAGGCGCTTCGTCGTCGGTGTACAGGTCGTCCACGAGGCGGAGCAGGCGTAGCGCGTCGTCGGTGTCGTCCAGCCGGACGCCGGCGATGTAGAGGCGGTCGGTCTGAAGCAGCTCGTCGACGAGGCGGGCGTGCGCCGTCTCGGTGGCCGCGCGGCGCAGCTCGTCGAAGGAGAACCCCCGTTTGGGCTCCTCGGCGGCCGCGTAGGCGTCGCTTAGGGCCGCGCGCGCCGCGTCGGGCGGGCCGACGAAGATGGCCCCGCGCCGGTCGGTGTCGTTGCCCCGCTGTCGTCGCCGGTCGTCGCCGCGGACGAGAACCGTTTCGCACTGCCCGTCGAGCGCGTCGGTGAGGAAGCGCCGGTGCGCCCCGCTGCCGGCGTGGTGGCGGCTCAGGAATTCGTTGGGGCGCGCGTTGCTGGTGGCCATCAGCGCGACGCCGCGGTCGGCGAGGGCGCGCAGGAAGTGCGCCAGCCGCGCCTCGTTGGCCGCGTCGTCGAGTTCGACCTCGTCGAGTAGAAGCGCGCGCACGGCCCGCTCGTTCGTCAGCGCCTCGGCCAACTGCTCGGGACGCGCGGCGGTGCGAAAGAAGGTTCCGCTGTGCAGGAAGGCGCACGGCGTCTGCGGCATGAGCGCATGGAAGACCGCCGCCATCAGGTGCGTCTTGCCGGTGCCGGCGGGGCCGACGAGATAGAGCCCGCGCGGCGCCGCGGGGCCGGGGCCGCCGGGCAACCACGCCCGCAGGCGCGCTTCCCACGAGCGCGGACGGGTCACGCGTTCGGCAAAGGCGCGCGCCTGCCGAAACGCCTCGCGCTGCGAGGGGCTGCCGGCGCGGTAGGCGTCGAAGCGCGCCCCGGCAAAGCGCGAGGACGGTTCGAGCGACCCGAGCGTGTCGAGGGGCATGAGCGTGAGAGTGCGGAGGTGTGGGGGAGTGGCAGACACGCTGCCAACCACTACGTGCTCTGCGGGGGTAAGTAGGTCAGTGAAACGACTACTGTGTCAACCGTCATTCTTGCACCAACGCATTCGGTCGCGGCGACGGGGGATTCGAAAGGATACCATGCGGATCGAACGATGCAACCGAGGCAGCCGCCCGGTGGGTTCTTCGTTTCGTTCCCTTTCGATCGAGGCGAGCGGCTGCGCACGCTCTCCGTCCGAGCGGAAGCCGAGTAAAGGGCGGTTTCAAGAAACGGAGAATGGGTGGTGACACTGCGATGTCACTGGTGTTTCGTAGGATGAAGGTGCATTCTTCTCGGAAGGCCCGCCGGTCTTCCTCACGTCTGCTTTCCCCCTTCCCCTCCGACGCGCCATGAGCACGCCCGCCCAGAACGACGGATCTTCCAGCAAAATCAACCCGCTGAGCCGCCGCCCCGACCAGCGCCGCCTCGTGATGGCTGTGCGCGGCGCGGCGGGCACCGGAAAGAGCGTCTTCGCCGCCTCGATGGCGGAGGCCGACGGCGTCGACGGCCGCCTCTGCTTCTTCGACACCGAGCGCAAAGCGCGCCTTCTGCCCGGCGCCGACGGCTCGACCTTCGACGCCATCGAGATCGAGCATCCCGACGAACTGCCTGCCTTCATCGACTGGGCGCTCGACGGGGACGGCCAGAAGCAGGGCTACGGCGCTTTCGCGCTCGACTCGTGGGCGATGTACTTTGGCCGCAAGCACCGCGAGACGCTTCAGGCCGTGCGCTCCCGCACCGGCGACCCCACCGCGCAGCCGTCCGCCGACGAACTGCAATCCGACCAGATGGTCTACCAGGAAGTCTTGCGCCGCCTCTGCGTCGACAGCGGCCGGCACGTCGTCATCACCGACCAGATCGGCGCGAAGGGCCGCGAAGACGCCGAGGAGAACGAGATGGGCCGCGTCCTGCCGATGACCACCGGCGGGCTGGAGTACTTCGTGGACGTGATGGTGGAGCTGGACGTGCGCCAGGACGGCTTCGAGCAAGTCCACGTCGCGCGCGTCGTCAAGTCCAACAGCCCGCATTTTCCCGTCGGGCTGGAGGTCGAAAACCCGGACTTTCAGGACTTCCTCTCCCGGATCGACGAAGGCCCGCAGCCGGCCCCGCCGGAAGAGCCGGAGACCCTGCCCACCGCCGCTGCCGCCGAAGCGACCGACGCTCCGCGCGGCGACGGCGCCGCGACGGGGGCGGCCCCCGCGCCCGCCGGCCCGTCGCAGGACGACCTCCTCGCGCAGGCCGAGCGCCACGGCATCAGCCGCGCGCAGATCACCAGCGCCGCAAGTCACTATTGCGGCAAGACCCACCTCGACGCGCTCACGCCTGACGAGATCGACGACCTGATGCAGCGCATGGCCGCGCGCTACGAATCAGGTGAGGAACGGACCGCTGCCGAGGACCGCGAGGCGAAGCCGTCGGCGGCGCGCGCGGACAATGGCCGGGCCGCCGAGAGCGTGGAACAAGAGGCCGCGTGACCAACCGTTCGAGGGGAGCCCCACCGACCGTTCGAGGGGCGCGAATCGAGTACGCTCGGTGAGAAAGCGGCGTTTGAACGTAACGCAAGGGCGGAATCTGTGGATGCGCGGAGCAATCTCACGCACCGCGAGTCACGCACCACGTTTTCGCACCACGAACACTCGCATCCCATCCCGTGCGTGCCTACGTTGAGGTCCCCCGCTCCGCTCTTTCGCCCACCCCGCGCCGCCCCCGTGGACGCCGCCGCTTCGGCCGATGATGCCGCTTCGCCTCCCGCCGCCGCTTCGAACGGAACGGTGATCGACGTCACCGGGGCCGACCCGAAGGAGGCGCTGCGGTCGGTCTTCGGCTACGAGTCATTCCGCGCGCGGCAGGAAGAGATCGTCACGCACCTGCTGGACGGAGGGCACGCGCTGGTGGTCATGCCCACCGGCAGCGGCAAGTCGCTCTGCTACCAGCTCCCGGCGATGATCCGGGAGGGCGTCGGCGTGGTCGTCTCGCCGCTGATCAGCTTGATGCAGGACCAGGTGGCGGCGCTCCGGCAGCAGGGCGTGCGGGCGGCCTTCCTCAACTCCAGCCTCTCGGGCCGCGCCAAGCGCCGCACGCGGCAGGAAGTCAAACACGGGCAGATCGACGTGCTCTACGTCGCCCCCGAGCGGCTGACGACCGAGCGCTTTCAGCGCCTCCTCTCGGAGAGCCGCATCGCGCTGTTCGCCATCGACGAGGCGCACTGCCTCTCGCAGTGGGGCCACGACTTTCGCCCCGACTACCTCGACGTAGCGCGCATCCGCGAGCTCTTTCCCGACGTGCCGACGATCGCCACCACTGCCACGGCCGACGAGGAGACGCGCCGCGACCTCCTGGAGCGGCTGCGTATGGCGCGCGAGGATCTTTTCGTCGCCGGCTTCGACCGGCCGGAGATCTGCTACACCGTCACGCTCAAGCGCAACCCGCAGCAGCAGCTTCGCCGGTTCATCGAAGAGGAGCACGACGGCGATGCGGGCATCGTCTACTGCCTCTCGCGCAAAGACGTCGAAAAGACCGCCCAGCAGCTCTCCGAGCACGGCATCGAGGCGCTGCCCTACCATGCGGGCCTCGCGGGCAAGAAGCGCCAGCGCCACCAGGACCGTTTCCTGCGCGAGGACGGGCTCGTGATCGTGGCGACGGTGGCCTTCGGGATGGGCATCGACAAGCCCGACGTGCGGTTCGTGGCGCACCTCGACCTGCCGCGCAGCCTCGAAGCCTATTACCAGGAAACTGGCCGCGCCGGGCGCGACGAGCAGCCCGCCGACGCGTGGATGGCCTACCGCTACGCCGACGTGGTGCGCCTGCGCAAGATTATGGAGGGCGACCTCGACGGCGACGGCAACACCGAGTACGCCTGGACCAAGCGC
>PXTR01000045.1 GCA_003023245.1 Bacteroidetes bacterium QS_8_68_15
GCGCGCCGCTGCATCTATCATAAAAACCCAAGTGCCCCCGTGCAAACCCAACCGGGCCTTTTCCCATGGACGTCCGCTCTCCCTTCCTGAAGCGCGTGCTGCGAACGACGAATGACGAACCCGAAACCCCAAACCCAAAACGGCGAAGTTTCAAATTCCCGACGCGATGAGCAGCTCGATGTCGCGGTGCGGCATGCCAAACATCGCGGCGAGGCTCTTTTGGGTCAGGTGGCGGCGGTAGACGTACGTGCCGTTGCGCAGCCCCTCGTCGCTCCAGAGCGCCTCGTTGATCGAGCCGGTTTCTCCGATGCGGCGCAGGTACGGCACCAACACGTTCGTCAGCGCGTAGGTGGCCGTGCGCGCGGCGTTGGACGGCATGTTGGGCACGCAGTAATGCACCACGCCATGCCTGCGAAAGACCGGCTCGGAGTGGGTGGTGGGCCGGCTCGTCTCGATGCCCCCCCCCTGGTCGATCACCGCGTCGACGACGACCGAGCCGCCGGGCATTGCGGCGACCATGTCCTCGGTCACCAGAAGCGGAGAGCGCTGGCCCGTGGAGTTCGCCGCCCCGATCAGCACGTCGGCGGAGCGGACCGACTGGCGCAGGTACTGCTCCGACGCCATGGCCGTGGTGGCGCGGCGATCGAGGTTGTGCTCGAGGCGGCGCAGCGGCCCCAGTTCGCGCCCCAGCACGATCACGTGCGCTCCGAAGCCCAGCGCCGTGCGCGCGGCCCATTCGCCCACCATGTCCGCCCCCAGAATCACGACCGTCGCCGGCGGCACCCCGCTGATGCCACCCAGCATTACGCCCTTTCCGTCTTCGCCGCTCTCGAGGTAGCGCGCGGCGATCTGCACGGACATCGAGCCCATGATCTCGTGCATCATGCGCACGATGGGAAACGTGCCGTCGGGGTCGCGGATGAACTCGAACCCGATGCCGGTCACCCGCAGCTCCATCAGGCGGCGCAGGTACGTTGGTGAGAGGCCGCCCAGGTGCAGCGCGGAAATCAAAAGCTGCCCTTCCTGAAGCAGGTCGAGTTCGTCGTCGCCGGGCGGCCCGACTTTCGCGATCAGGTCGGCCTCGCCGTAGAGGTCCTCCGCGGCGGCCATGACCTCGGCCCCAGCGTCGGTGTACTCCGGGTTGTCGAAGTGCGCCCGGCAGCCGGCGTCTTTTTCGACGAAGACCTCGTGCCCGCCGGCCACCAGCGCCTGCGCTCCGCTCGGAGCCAGTGCCACGCGCCGCTCCTCGCCGTGGCGCTCGCGCGGGACGCCGATCTTGAGCGTCTCGTGTTCTTCGCTTGTCGGCAGCGCCTCTTCCAGCGGCTGCCGACGGCGCTGGCTCAAGCCTTGCAGAGCGGGCACTTCCATACGCGGCAGGGACACTCGGGAAAGCACAGGAAGCGGGCCGAGGCCGGAACGGTTCTCCAAAGCCGGGGGCCCGCAGGCGGGGGAGCTTCCTCAAGAAACCAAAGTCAGGATAGAATAGAAAACGCAGCCGCAGAAAACGGCTGGATGCGCGCGGCGGTGCAAAGAAGCACGCTCGCCGAGGGGAAACCCGAAGGTGAGAACCGCTCATCCTTATTTTTCTACAGTTGAGCGTCTTTTTCAAGAGCGTAACCCGGAAGGTAGAAAAGCGTCGGCACAGCGCGTATGCGGTACCGTTCACCAAGTCAATCCAGAAAAGTACGCTAAAAATTTCGCCAGCGGTGACGACGGAGGGCCTTGTGGGGGCCGACGGTCAGCAAACGTAGTTTCGCTGACCTACTTAAAAGACCTCAGTTTGCGCTTGCAGGCTCAAATGGAAAAGGCTGCCGTGGCCGTCGGCGGTCTCCGAAAATGCCTTTCTCAAAATGTCTCCGCAGACTCCGGTCTGTGGATGACCTCCACTCATGGGCGCGTGCCACCTGACTCGGGATGAACTGCTGACGGAAAATCGTCGCTTGCGTGCGGCGCTGAAGCAGGAACGTGAGGAGAGCGCTTCTCTTTCCGGAACGACTTCCGCCGATTCCGAAACAGCTTCCGAGACGAAGCCGGCGCCCGAGGACGAGCTGTTTCGAGAGGCGTTTCAACTGGGCCCGGCGGCGCTGGCCGTCACCTGCCTCTCCGACGGAACGTTCGTGGAGGTCAACGAGCAGTTTTTGAACGTGACCGGCTACGGGCGCGACGAGCTAATCGGGCATTCTTCCATCGAGCGCGAAATCTGGCCCTCCGAGCGTCTGCGCCGCCTGACCATTCAGCGGCTCCAGGAGCGCGGGGAAATCCTTGACGTGGAGTTCCAGTTGTGCACGCGCGACGGCGAGGAGCGCTCGATGCTCGGCTCCTGCCGGCACCTGATTATCGGAGGGGAAGACTGCCTGCTCGTCAGCTGCATCGACGTGACCGAGCGGCAGCGCGCGGAGGCGGCGCAGCAGGAAAGCGAAGAGTTGTTTCAGCGGGTGTTCCGCTACAGCCCGGCGGGGCTGACGCTCACGCGCTTCTCCGATGGCCGGATTACGGACGTCAACCCCGAGTTTTGCCGGCTCTGCGGCTACGAACGCGACGAGGTGGTCGGGCGCTCGTGGATGGAGCTGGAGCTGTGGGAAGACAGGGCGCGCCGCCGCACGCTGGCGCGCCGCCTGGAGTCGGAGGCGATCGTGCAAGACTTCGAGTTTACGATCACGGCGCGCGACGCCTGGCCCGTCGAGCTGATGGGGTCATTTCAGCGCATCACGGTGGACGGGGAGGAGGCCGTGCTGGGGGTCCTGTCGGACATCTCCGCGCGCAAGCGGGCCGAGCGGTCGCTGCGCGAGGCCAAGCAGGAGGCCGAAGACCTGGCGCAGTTCCGCTCCACGGTCATCGCCAACATCACGCACGAGGTGCGCACGCCGCTGACCGTGATTCTCGGCTTCACCTCCATTCTGCGCGAAGGCGTCGACGGCTCGCATCGCCGCTTCGTCGACCTCATCGAGCGCAGCGGCCGCCGCCTGCTGATGACGCTCGACTCGGTGCTGGACCTGGCGCGGCTCGAAAGCGGCACGCTCGATGTGGACGCGCGTCCGCACAACGTGGTCGACGTGGTCGACAGCGTCGCCAGCGAAACGCGCTCCTTTGCCGAAGAGAAGGACCTGACCCTCGACACCGAACTGCCGGAGCGCCCGCTTTACGTCGAGGTCGACTACGAACTGCTCTCGCGCGCGCTGGGCCACCTCGTCGACAACGCCGTCAAGTTCACCGACGAGGGCGGCGTTACGCTGCGGGCGACGACCGGGACGGCGCCTCCGTCAGAGAACAAGGAGGAGGAGGAAGCGCAGCGCGTGCTGATCGAGGTCGTCGACACCGGCGTCGGCATCGGCGAGCAGTTCGTGCCGGATCTCTTCAGCGTATTCACGCAGGAGTCCAGCGGCATGGACCGCGATTATCAAGGCTCGGGCATGGGCCTTCCCGTCGCTGCGCGCCTGATCGAGCGTTTCGACGGCACGGTGCAGGTCGACACCGAAAAGGAAAAGGGCAGCACCTTCACCATCGTGCTCCCGGAGGCCGAAAGGGCGTCGTCCGTGGACGGGCCCCCGCGCGAGCAGGTGGCGTGAAAGCGTGATGCGTGATGACGCTGACCCGATTCGCTTGCGCTCAGGATACTACTGCTCTGTCAATCGTCAATTGTTATGTCGCTGCGAGGATCGACCGAAGGGAGAGACGCGGGGGCCGGCAGGTCAGGCTCGTGGCGCCGTCTCCTTCGGATCGGTTGCCACCAGACCGAATGAGATCGCCGCGTCGCCTGGCGGCTCCTTGCGATGACAACTCGTCTTTTTAGGCTTGACAAAGTACTACCGCCGATGCCTTTTGGAACGTATTGACTTTTGGATGCTCTGTTAGCATTCGTAAAAAAACACCCTCACGCATTACGCAACACGAATCACGTTCCGAATCACGTTCATGGAATCGCCGCTCCTCTCTTCCGAAGTCGCGTTGCCGCGCCTGTTGCAGGATCTGGCGTTTCTGCACTTCGCCCTGGCCTACGGCGCGGACGAAGATCTCGACGACGCCGAACGCAAGGCGGTCACCGACAAGCTCTGCGCGCGTTACCCCGATCTGGAGCGCGCGACCGTGCAGACGGCGGCGATGAAGGCGATGGCTCGCTTCTCCGACGCTGACGACGCCACACAGGAAGCGTTCCGCCTCGCCGAGCGCCTCAGGCACGAACTGCCCGAGCCGGGGCGCCGCCTGCTCTACGAAGACCTCGCGCATGTCGCCGAGGCCGACGGCACGGTGCTGCGCGCCGAGGAAGATATGCTCGACCGCTTCGCGGAAGTGTGGGGGGTTGAGGGAAAGTAGGAAGGGGGAAAGGTGAGTGGGTAGGAAGAGGGAAGAGTGAGAAGGGGGGAAGACGCGACAGGCGACGGGTCCCCTTCCTTCCTCAAACTCTCCCAATCGTCGGCGAGTAAAGCAAGCCATTCGAACACAAAAAAGCGGAGCCGCCTCGAAACGGGCGACTCCGCTTTTCTTTTTGTGCCGGCGCGAGAAGGCCGGCGGCGCGAACGGCGAGGCGAAGTTACATCATGCCGCCCATGCCGCCCATGCCACCCATGCCGCCCATGCCGCCCGGCATGCCGCCGCCGCCCGGAGCGCCGCCGCCCGGGGCGCCGCCGTCGTCATCGTCGTCGGCGTCTTGCTCCTCGGCGACCACCGTCTCGGTGGTGAGCAGCAGACCGCTGACCGACGCGGCGTTTTCGACCGCCGAGCGCGCGACCTTCGTCGGGTCGAGCACGCCGGCGTCGAGGAGGTCTTCGTACTCCTCGGTGCGGGCGTTGAAGCCGTAGTCGTCGCTGCCGTTTTCCTTCACCTTCTGCACCACGATGGAGCCTTCGAAGCCCGTGTTGTTGGCGAGCTGGCGAAGCGGGGATTCCAGCGAGCGACGCACGATGTCGACGCCGATTTGCTGGTCCTGGTTGGCCGTGTTGGCGTTTTCCAGGGCGTCGAGGGCGCGGATGTAGGCCACGCCGCCGCCCGGGATGATGCCTTCTTCGACGGCCGCGCGGGTCGCGTTGAGGGCGTCTTCCACGCGCGCCTTCTTCTCTTTCATCTCCGGCTCGGTCGCGGCCCCGATGTGGAGCACGGCGACGCCGCCGGCGAGCTTGGCGACGCGCTCCTCGAGCTTCTCGCGGTCGTAGTCGCTCGTGGAGTTAGCGGCCTGCTTCTTGATCTGGTTGACGCGCGCCTGGATGTCGTCATCCGTGCCGGCGCCTTCGACGATGGTCGTGTCGTCCTGATCGATCACGATGCGCCCGGCCTTGCCGAGCATGTCGGTCGTCGTGTTCTCCAGCTGGTAGCCGCGGTCTTCGCTGATGACCTGCCCGCCCGTGAGGATGGCGAGGTCTTCGAGCATCTGGTCGCGGCGGTCGCCGAAGCCGGGCGCCTTCACGGCGGCCACGTTCAGCGTGCCGCGCAGCTTGTTCAAGGCCATCGCAGCCAGAGCTTCGCCTTCGATGTCCTCGGCGATCACGACGAGCGGTTCGCTCATCTGGGCGAGCTTCTCGAGCACCGGCAGGATGTCCTGCACGTTCGAGATCTTGTCGTCGTGGATCAGCACGTAGGCGTCTTCGAGCACGGCCTCCATGTTCTCGGAGTCCGTCACGAAGTAGGGGCTGAGGTAGCCGCGGTTGAACTGCATGCCTTCCACAACGTCGAGGTACGTCTCCGTCCCGCGCGCCTCTTCGACGGTGATGACGCCGTCGGTGCCGACCTTGTCGAAGGCGTCGGCGATGAGGCGGCCGATCTCGTCGTCGTTGTTGGCGGAGATCGTGGCGACCTGTGAGATCTCGTCCTTGCCGCTGATGGCGTCGGAGCGCCCGCGCAGGTCGTCGACGATCGCGTCGACGGCCGCGTCGATGCCGCGCTTCAGGTCCATCGGGTTGGAGCCGGCCGTGACGCTCTTGAGGCCCTGGCTCATGATGGCCTGGGCAAGCACGGTCGCCGTGGTGGTTCCGTCGCCGGCCACGTCGCTGGTCTTGGAGGCGACCTCCTTGACCATCTGCGCGCCGATGTTGTTGAGCTTATTGGAGAGCTCGATCTCCTTGGCGACGGTCACGCCGTCCTTCGTGACGGTTGGCGCGCCGAAGCTCTTCTCGAGCACGGCGTTGCGGCCTTTCGGGCCGAGAGTGACTTTGACCGCGTCGGCGAGTCGGTCGACGCCCTTCTTGAGAGCGTTGCGCGCCTCCGCGTCGAATTTGATCTGTTTACCCATAAGTTAGGTGTGTAGGGTTGAGGGTGGAAAGGGGTGAAGGGGGAGAGGGTCGCGTCAATGCGAACCCGGTAGACAAGGGTCGGCAACGTTTCAGGCGGAAGGGCCGCCGTCTGTCGTCAGCCGACCGCCGTCTGTTAGTTGACGATGCCGAAGATGTCGCTTTCGCGCATGATGAGCACGTCGTCGCCGTCGAGGGTGAAGTCGGTCCCGGCGTATTTGCCGTAGATCACTTCGTCGCCCTCGTCAACGTTCATTTCGACCTTGGTGCCGTTTTCGACGCGGCCCGGGCCGACGGACACGACGGTGCCTTTCTGCGGCTTCTCTTTGGCCGACTCGGGCAGTTCGAGCGGGCCTTCGTACGTGTCTTCGATAGGCTCCACGACTACGCGGTCGCCGAGCGGTTTGATGCTGGCCATGGGAAATTGGTGGGATTGATTGGGAAAAAACGGGCGAGGAGCGCGCGGCGGGAAGCGTCCCGGCGCGGCGCCCGCGTTCGACGGGAGAATGGGATTGACTTTCAGTGTTGTTAGCACTCTCCCCCGTTGAGTGCCAGCCTTCTGCAATACGCATACCTCCTCTTCGGTTCCCGTTGCGCTGGCGCTTTCTTCGGACTTTGTGTGGCTTTAATCTGGGCCTTATGTTCAAAAAACGGAAGATCGTGTACGGCGGTCTTTTCAGCAGACGACTGAACATCCATCAACCGAACAATGCTCATCGAATCCCGAAACGCCGGCGGAGTGCTCGCGGCGGGCGTGGCGCTCGTGCTCGTGACAGGCGCGCTGCTGCCGCCGTTCGTAGACGGCGCGGCGCGGCTCGTCGTGCGGCAGGCCTTTGCGCCAGTGTGTCACCAGCTGCCGGCGCGTTCCTTTGCCATCGGCGGCGTGCCGCTGGCGGTGGGGCACCGGTGCTTCGGGATCTACGCGGGGCTGGCTGCCGGAGCGCTGCTGTGGATGCTCGCGGCGGTGGGCGTGAAACGGGAGGTCGGGCGTCGCGCCGGGAGACTGCTGGTGGTGGCGGGCGCGCCGGCGGCGGCGGACTGGGCGCTGGGCGCGCTGGGCTGGTGGGCGAACACGCCGGGCTCGCGCGCGGCGACCGGCGCGCTGCTGGGGGCGGCGATGGGGCTGCTTCTGGCGCGGGCGGCGGGGCAAGCGCTCGCAAGGCGCTCCGGCGCGGCGGAGGCCCGGGCGGAACACGCATGAGCAAGTTCGACGACCGTTTTTTCTCACCCCCCCAACCCAGACGTTCACCCATGCCCGGCAAAACCAACTCCATCCTCGTCGGCGGCGTGGTGGCCGCCGGCGTCGCCGCCTTCGCTTCGTTCATTCCTGTAGCCGGCTCGTGCATCGGGTGTCTGGCATACATCGCCGCCGGGCTGGTGGCGGTGTGGCACTACGTGGAGACGCATCGCCTCACCATTTCGGGCGGCACGGGTGCGGGAATGGGCGCGGGAGCGGGAGCGGTCGCGGGCCTCGTCGGGACGCTGATTTCGTTCCTCTTTCAGGTGCTGGGGCTCCTGCCCGGGTATTCGGAAGGACTCCAACGGCTCAGCGAGTCGGGGCAGCTCTCGGAAGAACAGCTGGAAGCCGCCCGCACCGCTTTGGAGTCGTCGCTGCTCTACGTGGGCGTAGCGGTGATTGGCCTCATCGTCGGCGCGAGTCTGGGCGCCATCGGCGGTGTCATCGGCGCGTCGGTCTTCGAGCGCGGCGGC
>PXTR01000027.1:0-2441 GCA_003023245.1 Bacteroidetes bacterium QS_8_68_15
GGCGACTTCGCCAACGGCGCGCAGATCGTCTTCGACCAGTTCGTCAGCGCGGCGGAGGAAAAATGGGGCCAGCACTCCTCGCTGACGCTGCTCTTGCCGCACGGCTACGAAGGGCAGGGGCCGGAGCACTCCTCGGCGCGCCTGGAGCGCTTTCTGCAGATGTGTGCCGAGAACAACATGGTCGTGGCCAACTTCTCGACGCCGGCCAACTACTTCCACGCCCTGCGCCGCCAGGTCAAGCGCGACCGCAAGAAGCCGCTCGTCATCATGACGCCCAAGAGCTTGCTGCGCAACCCGAACGTCGTTTCGACGCCGCAGGAGCTGACCGAGGGCGGCGTGCAGGAGGTCATTCCCGCCGACAATGACGACGCCACCCGCCTGCTCTTTTGCAGCGGGAAGGTGTACTACGACCTCAAGAAGGCGCTCGACGAAGACGACGAGGCGCACGGCGAAATCGCCATCGCGCGGCTGGAGCAGTTCTACCCGTTTCCCGAGGCGGACGTGCGCGCCGAACTGGAGCGCCACGCCGGGAGCGGGGATGGCGTCGACGAGGTCGTCTGGGTGCAGGAAGAGCCGCGCAACATGGGCGCGTGGACGTTCGTGCGCCCGCGCTTCGAGCGGCTGCTCGACGAGATCCACGGCCGCTGCGAGAAGCCGCTCGGCTACGCGGGGCGCCCGGCAATGGCCAGCCCGGCGACCGGGAGCGCCAAAGTCCACAAGCGCGAGCAGAAAGCCCTCGTCGGCAACGCGCTCGACTTGAGCCACGACGCCTACGCGACCGAGCTGGATGACGCCCCCCCCGGCGAAGGGGCGGGGTGACGACAGTTCGGGCGGCGGGATCGCGGGTAGGCGAACGGCGGATCCGTCAGCCCGCAACGCAAACGCCCGCGAAACGACGTGGGAGCGCGATATATCGTGGCCCTACTGTAGCGCGAACAAACGTGAGCGCAAGATAACAAAAGGTCTCCTCCGAGACGGAAGGCGGTGCGAAATGGAATGCAATGGGAAGCAGCAGAGCGAAGAACAAACTGCGCCCCAATCCGAACGCCGCTGACCGCCACACCACGTTCAAGTTGGACGCAAAAGGGCGCGTCGTCAGCTATGCCACTTGGACGCCGAATTCTTATCGACCGTCGGGCTTTGATCTGGAAAAGCGAACGGACGTGACGGGGCGGCCTCATTTCGATAAACGACGTGGACGCTACGTCGAAATGCCCCACACGCATTTGCGCGACGGAAGCGTCCGAGCCGCCACGCAGAAAGAACTTCCGAGGTGGGCACCATGATTGCAGAAAAGGAACGTGCGACTCAGGCCTTGTCTCGTTGGTACGCCGATGCCTGCGACGGAGACTGGGAGCATCAGTTCGGCATCGAAATCGAGTCGCTCGACAATCCTGGATGGGCAGTGCGTATCGACCTGGCCGGAACGTCGCTTGCCGGCGAGACACTGTCGTCGGAGCAGCGCGACGTCTCCGAGGAAGACTGGTACCGCGTGACGGTCCGCGACAGTCAGTTCCGCGGCTACGGCGACCCGTCGAAACTGCCGCTCCTGCTTTCGAAGTTTCGCGCCTTCGCCGAAGAGCGCGCCGAGACGCACGCGCCGGAGCGCAGAACGCGTTGAGCCCGCGCCTCCTTCACAGCGAGATCCCGAGGCCGGCGCTGAGCACGGTGCGCTCCCCCTGACTGAGGTCCACGTTCAGCACCGCCGGCCCCAGCCCGACACTCACGCCCGCCAGCGCGCGGAACGAACTCGCGCCCGTCAGGCCGAAATCGATGGACCGCGTCCCGCCCGCCTCGCCCGGCGGATCGAACGTGTAGGCGACGTCGGCGGCGGTGCGCTCGTACTGGAGGCCGCCGTAGACAGTGGCAACCAAAAACGACTTGCTGGCCGCCACGCCCAGCGCGTAGGCCGAGAGGTCCAGCACCTTCCCGGCATTGTCCTCCTCAACGGATAGGTTCTGGTAGAAGCCGTAGGCCGACAGCCCAAGGGGCAGCAGTGGAATGTAGCTGCTTACCTCGTGGCGTAGGCCCGCTCCGGCGAATTGCAACGACCCGACGTCTTGGTAGCTGATGCTCGGCAGGTAGCGCACCGAGACGTGCGTCCCGATCATCGGCAGGCCCACGCCCACCTGCGGCGTCGCCAGCGGCACGATGGAGGTTTCGTACACGCCGGGGAGCAGGTCGAGCGAGGTTTCTTGCGTGCGCTGTTGCCCATCATCCGTCTCGAAGGTCGCCGTGCCGGTCACTTCGCCCGGCTCCTGCTCGCCGAAGACGGTCGGTGCCTCGTCGATGTCGTAGGTCACGTCAGCGTCGTAGGTCTCGCCGTCGTACGTCACCTCTTGCTGCGTCTGGTAGCGCAGGCTCAGCGACTGGTCGGACTCGGGCACGAGCGAGCCGAAGGCTTTGACGCCGACGTACACGTCCACCAGCGGCAGCAGCCC
>PXTR01000027.1:2523-14381 GCA_003023245.1 Bacteroidetes bacterium QS_8_68_15
GAGGGACGCAGTCGAGGAACGCATGGGCAAGGGGGGAGCACGGTAAGCGAGAAGTCACTCTCCCCTCGCTGCTACGGCGAGTTTGCAAGGGAGAAAGCGGACACTGTGAAGCATAACGCGCACGAGGCTGCGACGCAAGCCGCTTCGACGCCGCATCCATTCCCCGACCGCTTTCGTTCCCCGTCCGATCGCGGCGACGAGGCGGCCGCGCATGAGGAAGCGGGCGGTGGAGGAAAGAGAATGAGAAGGGGCGGATTTGCACGTCCGGGGGGCGGAGGTTTTGTGAAAAAAGCCGCTGTTGAGGTCCGCGCCGGCGGCGTTGACGAGCGGCTGCACGTAGCGCCGACCGTATTCTTCGCCGACGTCGTCGAGCGCGCCGGCGAGGCCGTCGTCAGCGTCTTCCTGCGCGTGCGCCGGCGATCCGGAAAAGGCGAGCGCCCCGGCGAGGAGCAGGGCGAATGCGAGCGGGCAGAGGGACGCAGTCGAGGAACGCATGGGCAAGGGGGGAGCACGGTAAGCGAGAAGTCACTCTCCCCTCGCTGCTACGGCGAGTTTGCAAGGGAGAAAGCGGACGACGCCGAGGGCGGCGTGCTGGCGAACCGCAACGTCCAGATCGTGCTCCTGACGACGCTGGCGTCGGTGGTGGCCGTCAGCGGGGTGACGCCGGCGTTTCCGCGCATCGTGCGAGCGCTGGGGATCTCGCAGCAACAGGTGGGCCTGCTGGTGACGACCTTCACCGTGCCGGGCGTGGTGCTGACGCCGGTCTTCGGTGCGCTGGCCGACCGCATCGGGCGCAAGGCGGTGCTGGTGCCGTCGCTCTTCCTGTTCGCCGGGGCGGGGACGGCGTGCGCCTTCGTGCGCGAACCGTTCGAGGTGCTCCTGGCGCTGCGCGCGGTGCAGGGCGTCGGCGGGGCGCCCATCGTGGCGCTGTGCGTGACGATCCTGAGCGACCTGTTCGAGGCGGGACCGCGCCGCACGGCGGCCATCGGCTACAACAGCGCTGCGCTCAACCTGGGCACGGCGGCGTACCCGTCGGTGGGCGGGGTGCTGGCGGCGGTCGCGTGGTACTGGCCGTTCGCCCTGGCGGCGGCGGCCGTGCCCGCCGGCCTGCTGGTACTCTTCGCGCTGAAGAATCCCGAGCCGTCGAACGAGGACACCGAGAGCGACCGCACCCTGCGCTCGGTGCTGCTGGGCGACCGCGAGGTGGCGGGGCTGCTGCTGGCCGACGCGCTGCTTTTCGTGCTGCTCTTTGGAAGCTACCTCACCTACCTGCCTGAACTGCTGAAGGAAACGTTTCAAGCCCGTTCGTCGGTAATCGGGCTGCTGGTCTCGTGCTCCTCGGCGTCTACGGCGCTGTGCGCTACGCAGGTCGAACGTCTCGCGCGCTACGTGCCGAAAGAGCGCCTCGTCGCGGCGGCGTTCTTCATCTCGGCCGGCGCGCTGGCGGCGATGCCGCACCTGCCGCGCCTCTGGATGGTGCCGGCGGCGGCGGTGGTCTTCGGCGCCGGGCCGGGCATCGCCATTACCGCCGTCATCGCGCTGTTGACCGAGCGGGTCCCGGTTGCCTTCCGCGCGACCATTCTGGCCGCCAACTCGACGGCCATTCGCGCCGGCCAGACCGCGGGCCCGCTGCTGATGGGCGTCGTCATCGCGGCGGCCGGCACGGCAGCGGTGTTCTACGCGGGCGCCGCGGTGGGCGTGCTGGCGGGGCTGGCTGCGTGGGCGGGGTTGGAGTGAGGATTCGAAGGTCGGGTCGATGGGCGATTTTCGATGGGCGATTTTCGATTGAGGGCCGGGCGGAGAAGGAATTGCTCTTCGTCCTTCCACCCCCCTCCAGCGATCTGAGATCGTCGCGCAGCTGTTCGCGGGCCTCCTCGCGTTCGGAGCGCGTCCCGTCATTGCTTTTCCCGCCGCGCTCATGTATGCTATAACCGGCCGCTTCCGCCGTTTTTCGAAGCGGCGTCGTCTTTTCTCGCGCTGTCTTTCGCCGGTCGTCATGACCCGTCTTCGTTCGGGAAGCTTGCCGTTGCTGCTGCTGTTCGCGCTTGCAGCGACGTTCGTCGTCTTTCCGGCTCGCGCCCAGCACAGCGGCGCGCTCGGTTCGTTCAATGTGTTCAAGATGGACGCCTCCACGTGCGCAGCGGCGATGGGCGGAACCTTCGCGGCGGTGCCCGACGGCGGCGACGCGGGGGCTGTTTTTTACCACCCGGCGCTGCCGAACGAGCGGTCGCACAATGCGCTTTCGGCCAACTACCTGAATCACCTGAACGGCATCAACGCCGGCTTTCTGGCGTACGGACGCAGCGTAGAGGGCGTCGGCACAGCCAGCGCGGGCGTGCGCTTTTTTAGCTATGGCAACCTGGAAGGGCGCGACGCGCAGGGCTACGAGACGGGCGACTTCGGCGCGTCGGACGTGGCGCTGACGCTGGGCCTCTCGCGCGAACTGACCGAGCGCCTCCGCGTCGGCACCAACGTGCACGCCGTCTACGGCTCCATCGAGAGCAGCAGCGCGACGGCGCTGGCGACGGATCTGGGCCTGGCCTATCGCCTCGCCGCGCAGCAGCTCACGCTGAGCGCATCGCTCAACCAGTGGGGCGCGGTGCTCGACCCCTACGCCGGCGACGAGGGCACCGAGCTGCCGATGGATTTGCGCCTGGGCGTCTCGAAGAAGCTGGCGCACCTGCCGTTGCGCCTCTCGGCGACGGGCTTCAACTTGCTCGACCTGGGGCAGGGCCCCGACGGAGCGTCTTCGTTCGACCAGGTGGCGCGCCACCTCGCGCTGGGCGCGGAACTGACGCCCATCGAGGTGTTGGCGCTGCGTGTGGGCTACAGCCACCGCCGCCAGGAGGAACTCGCCACTGGCGACAGCCGCGTCGACCCGGCGGGGCTGAGCGCCGGCTTCGGCCTCGCGATCAGCCCGGTGAGTGTGGACTACGCCTTCAGTTCGTGGTCGGCCCTCGGCGGGCTGCACCAGTTCGGCCTGCGGGTGCAGTTGTAGGGTGCCTGCGGCGCGGTTTCGCCCCAGGAGCACTTCCTCACTCCGTTCAGGGCGCGGGTTTGGAGTTTCGGGTCGTTCTCATCACGCATCACGAATCACGCATCACGAACTCCGCTTCTCCGCTGCTTTTAGCGCTGACGACGGCGACAGACGCCTGTGGGGGGGCCGTGCACGCCGGCGGGGCCTTGCGCGTCGAGCTGACGCTGCACCGCCCGCGTCGCCACTCCGAGCGCCTCGCGCCGCTCATCCGCGACGCGCTGAGGCACGCGGGCGATGCCCTCGATGCGGATGATCTCGACGCGGTGGCGCTGGCGGCGGGGCCCGGCTCGTACACGGGGCTGCGCATCGGGGCGAGTACGGCGAAGGGCCTCTGCGCCGCGACGGGGGCCGCGCTGGTGCCCGTGCCGACGCTCGAAGCGCTGGCTGAGGCGCACCGGGGCCGCGCTGCACCGGGGGACGTGCTCGGGGCCGTGCTGCGCTCGCGGCGCGGGGAGGTCTACGCCGCGGCCTTCCGCTGCACGGACGACGACAGGGCGCTCGCGCCGGTCTTCGAAGCGGCGGCGCTCGAAACAGACGAGGCCGCGCGGCGCTTCGAGGATCTGTTGCGCGGCGAGGCGAGCGCGCCCGGCGACGCCGCGACGTGGCTGTTGGGGTCCGGCGCGGAACGTGTAGTCGAGGCGCTGCCCGATGACGTGGAGGCGTTTCGCCTGTGCGAGGAGGCGTTTCCCTCTGCCGCCGCGGTCGCACGCTGCGGGGCCGCTCGTTTCGCCGCCGGGACCGTCGCGGACGCCGCCGCGTTCGAGCCGCGTTACCTCAAAGACGTTCACGCCACGCCGCGCCCCGCCGGCGCGGCCTTCGAGTGAGGCGCATCGCGCATTTCGCAAGGCTGCACCGCGGGGGCCCTTCGACCCCCTGCCTGACCTACGGATGCTAAACGAGAGCCGCAGTGTCGACGCTCGCTGAACGACTTTGTCAGTAGCACCGAGGTGCGAGCGATTCGATCGACTGTCATCACGCAATACGCATCACGCAATACGCATCACATGAGCTGGTTCAAACGCAAGAGAGCGGGCATCCGCACCACGCGCCGCGAGCAAAACAGCGTGCCGGAGGGGCAGTGGGTCAAATGCCCGGAGTGCAAGGAGATCATCAACCGGCGCAAACTGAAAGACCATTTGCTGGTATGCCCGACGTGCGACTACCACTTTCGCCTCAATAGCGAAGACTACTTCAACCTGCTGCTGGGCGACGGCCGGTACGAGCTGCACGACGAGGACCTGCACTCCGTCGACGCGCTGGAGTTTACCGACCGCAAGCCCTACGATGAGCGCCTCGCCTCCGCTCGCGAGGACACCGGCCAGCACGAAGCCGCTCGCGCCGCCACCGGCGAGCTGGGGTGCCACCGCGTCTCCGTCGCCGCGCTGGACTTTTCCTTCATCGGCGGCTCGATGGGGTCGGTTGTCGGAGAAGTCGTCACGCGTGCCATCAAGCGCGCCTGCGTCGAGGAGCGTCCGCTCATCATCATCTCCCAGAGCGGCGGCGCGCGCATGATGGAGGGGGCGCTGAGCCTCATGCAGATGGCCAAGACGAGCGCGCACCTGGCTCAGCTGTCCGAACAAGGACTGCCGTTTCTTTCGCTCATGACGCACCCCACCACCGGCGGCGTCACCGCGTCGTTCGCCATGCTCGGGGACGTAAACCTTGCCGAGCCAAACGCGCTGATCGGCTTCGCAGGACCGCGCGTGATCCGCGAGACGATCGGGTCGGATCTGCCGGAGGGCTTTCAGCGCGCGGAGTTTCTCAAGGAGCACGGTTTCCTCGATCGCATCGTCGAGCGCGGCGCGCTAAAAGGCGAGCTGGAGCACCTGCTGGACTTGCTGGTGGAGCGTGATTCGTGATGCGTGACGAGTGATGCGTGACGAGTGATGCGTGAGGGTGCTCTCTACGGCCGTTTCTGCTGTCCTCACGCATCACGCAATACGCATCACGCAATACGCATCACCACGGCCGCCACGCGACGAAGCTGAAAAACGCCTGCAAGCCCAGCAGCATCAGGCGGTAGCAGAATGGCCGCGAAGTCGTTGAGCGCGCTTTCGTTGGTCGTTGGTCGTTGTTCGTTTTCGTTCAGCAGACGCAGCTGCCAATCGAGACACGAACAACGAACCCGTGAGCGATAGCGAACGGACGACCCACGAAATACTCATTCCGTCATCGTGCGTTCGTCGAGGTGGGTGCGCAGGCGGTCGAGGAGGTCGGGCATGTAGCCGGGGTCTTCGCCGCGCGCGTCGGCTTGTTCGATGAGCCCGTCGAGGCGTTCGACGAGCCGGCCGGCGCGGTCGTACTTCTCCTGCGCGATGTAGGCGTCGAAGAGCCAGCGGTAGGCGTGGAAGTCGCGCATCCGCAGCGGGCGGTTGCTCTCACGCTGCCACTCGACGGACGCACGGTAGGCGTCCACGTTCGAGGCGGCCATCGCTTCCCACCGCTCCAGCTCGCGAAAGATGTGGCTGGGCATGTGCAGCGCGTGCGAGGAGGAGGGGGCCACTTGCGCGTAGGTGCGCGCCATGCGCCGGCCCATCGGAGCGAAGGTTTCGGAGTCGTAGGCGTGAATGAGATAGTGCAAGACGCCGGGATGCTTCGGGCGCTTGCGGTACAGTTCCTCCAGCGGGGCCGCCACGTCGACGACTTCGCTCGCCTGTTCGAGGTCGAAGCTCGGGGCCCCCATGCGCGCAAGCGCGGCGAAGATCGTCGCCTCCTCGTCCTCGGGAAAGCGCTCGGCGAGGCGCGTCATCTGCTCCGCGTAAGCCGCGCGCCGCTCGTCTATGCGGTCATCGCCGTCGCCCGCGCCCTCGGAGTAGAGCGTGCGCAGCGCGTCGAGATACGCCTGTTCTCGGGCCGTCACGTCGAGCGTGCCCCCGCGTGCGGCCCTCACCGAGTCGAGCCGGGCGAAGACGGCGCGGCCGGCGTCACGGTCGTGCTGTTCCCAGATCGGATGTTCGTGGGTCATCGCCTCGCCCCAGTAGGCCATCGCAAAGCCGGAGTCGAGGCGTTGCGCCCGGCGGAAGCGGTCGCGCGCTTCGGGGTACCAGAAGCTGTGCAGCGCCAGCACGCCGGTGCGAAACGCCTGCCGGGCCGCTTCGGTCGCGCCGGAAGTGGGGAACGCGAGTGTGCCCAGCGCGGGACCGTCGGCCGAATCGCTCGCGGCCGAATCGTTGGCAGCAGCCGGAAGGTCGGGCGGCGGGAGCTGTTGCGGAGCGGTCTGCTGCGGAGCGGTTTGCTGCGCCGCGGCCGCGGGAGCGATCAAGAGCAGAAGCGCGGCGGCGAGTACGCCTCGGAAAGACCAGCAGAGCATGATCGGCTCGGAAAAGAGGGGGCAGCCGTTGCAGCCAGATAAACCGAACGCTGGCCTGCACGGGTTCCGCCGAAGACCGCAGCGCAGGACGCAGCAGGCGCCTACCTGCCGGGCAAGTGACTTCAATCTTTCTTCGCGAAATCCCGTTCTGGCGTTGACGACAAAAAGAGGGCGTTTCCCATTCATGTTGTCGACCCGTACTCGGCCCGCTAACTGTTTCGCGCTCCCGCACCCCCGCGCTCCCGCACCCCCGCGCTCCCGCACCCCCACGCTCACCATGCTTCAACTCCACGATCTGTCGCTGGCGTTCGGCGGCGAACCGGTGCTCGACGGGCTGTCGTGGACGGTGCCGCCGGACGAGGGGCGCGTCGGCCTCGTCGGGCCCAACGGCGCTGGCAAGACGACGCTGCTGCGTGTGATCGCCGGCCATCTCGCGCCCGACGCGGGGCGTGTGGAAAATGCCGGCGTGAGCATCGGCTATCTCCGGCAGAATCTCTCCTCCGCGCCGGCCGCCAGCGACGAGGACGCGACGCCGCGCACGGTCGCGCTCGACGCCTTTGCCGACGTGCTCGAGTTGGAGGCAGAGGAAGAGCGGCTCACCCGCGCCCTCGACGAGGCCGACGACCACGAGTCCGACGCGTACTGGAAGCACATCGAACGACTCGGCACGGTGCAGCAGCAGCTCGACGCGCACGAGGCGCACCGCATCCGCCCGCGTACTGACGCGATGCTGGCGGGGCTGGGCTTCGCCGAAGAGGAAATGGACCGTCCGCTGGCGTCTTTTTCCGGCGGCTGGCGGATGCGCGCGGCGCTGGCGCGCCTGCTGCTTCAGGCGCCGGACGTGCTCTTGCTCGACGAGCCGACCAACCACCTCGACATCGACGCCATCGACTGGCTCGAAGAGACTCTCGACGCCTACGACGGCACGGTCGTTATCGTCAGCCACGACCGCTTCTTTCTCGACCGCATGGTCACGTCCATCGCCGAGCTGGCGCGCGGGCGGATGACGTCCTACGACGGCAACTACTCCTATTACCTCGAAGAACGCAAGGAGCGGCGCGCCCTCCAGCAGGCGCGCTACGAGAACCAGCAGAAGGAGATCAAGGAGATTCAGGCGTTCATCGACAAATTTCGATACAACGCCTCGAAGGCCGCGCAGGTGCAGAGCCGCATCAAGAAGCTGGAGAAGATGGACCGCGTGAAACCGCCTCCGCCGCTGACGGGCGGGATGAACCTGCGCCTTCCGCAGCCGCGTCGCGCGGGGGAGGTGGTGATGACGCTGTCGCGCTTTTCGAAGACCTACGACGCGGGGACCGACGAGGCCACCCGCGTCTTCAGCGAAGCGGGGCCGCTGGCGGTGGAGCGCGGCGACAAGATCGCCCTGATCGGCCCCAACGGGGGGGGCAAGTCCACCCTGATGCGCATGCTGCGCGGGACCGAGTCGTTCGACGGGGAGCGCGAGGAAGGGCACAAGGTCGACATGACGCACTTCGCGCAGCACCAGTCCGAAGTGCTCGAGCCCGACCACACGCTGCTGGAGAGCCTTCGCGAGGCCGCTCCGCCGAACCGCAAGGACACCGAGCTGCGCTCGCTGCTGGGCGCGTTTTTGTTTACCGGCGAGGATCCGGTGCGCAAGCAGGTGCACATGCTCAGCGGGGGCGAAAAGAGCCGCCTTGCGCTGGCGCGGACGCTCTCCTCGCCGGCCAACCTGCTCTTGCTCGACGAGCCGACCAACCACCTCGACCTGCCCTCGCGCGAGGTGCTGGTGGACGCGCTTCAGCAGTACACCGGCACCTTCGTCGTCGTTAGCCACGACCGCTTCTTTCTCGACCGCATGGTCACGTCCATCGCCGAGCTGGCGCGCGGTTTCCTCAGAAAATGGGGCGTCTGAAAGCGATGCTTCCGAATACAGGGCTTCCAACGAGAGCGACCCCGCGCAAAACGGACAGGCGTCCGCGGCGTCGGAGGCCGCCGCGCAGCAAAACGGCGCGTCCGCATCGAACGGCGCGTCCGCATCGAAAAGCGCGTCCAGCGCGACGGACGCCGATGCCCCGTATGCGTCGATGAACACGTACCAGCTGCGCCAGACCGTCGAGGAGGTCGAGGCGGACATCGAGGAGCTGGAAGCGCGGGAGGAGGAGTTGCAGGAGCGCCTCGCCGACCCGACGCTCTACGACGACGCTCGCGAGACGCGCGAGACGCGCGAGGAGTACGAGCGCGTGCAGCAGGAGCTGGGCGCGGCCTACGAGACGTGGGAAGCGGCCGGAGAACGGCTTCTGGAGCGCGAAGAGGGTTGACTGTGGATGGTGGATTGTGGATGGTGAATGGTTCTCGTGCGACGGGCGCGGCTGCTCTGGGAAGCACCATCTACCCCCGACTATCTACCATCTACGTTCTCGCTCAAGGGAAAACGTTCGACCGAAGCGGCGGCTCGTCGCGCAACGTCGCACATCACCCGAAGACCTCGCGGGCGGCGCGGTGCATGTCGGCGTGCAGGTCGGCGGTCGCCTCGGGCGTGTCGGCGTAGCCGCCGGAGAGAAGCAGCGCGGCGGGGGCGTCGTGTGCGGCAAGCCGGGTGAGGGCGTAGCGGTCGCGTTCGCGCAATGCCTCGCGGGAGAGGTTGATACGGCCGAAGCGGTCGCCGGCGGCCACGTCGATGCCGCCGAGGTAGAAGATCAGGTCGGGACGGGCGGCGTCGAGGGCGGCGGGCAGGTGCTCGGCGAGCGCGTCGAGGTAGGCGGTGTCGCCGGGATCGTCGGGCAGGGCGACGTCGCGGGTGGAAGGGGGCTTCTCGAAGGGATAGTTGCCGGCCGCGTGCAGCGAGAAGGTGAAGACCGCGTCGGTGTCGGCAAAGTAAGCGGCGTTGGCGTTGCCCTGGTGCACATCGAGGTCCACGACGAGGGCGCGCTCGATCCAGCGCGAGCGGCGCAGCAGGCGAATCGCCACGGCCACGTCGTTGAGGACGCAGAAGCCTTCGCCGTGGGCGGGAAAGGCGTGGTGCGTGCCGCCGGCGAGGTTGGCCGCGACGCCGTCTTCGAGGGCCATCAGCGCGGCGTTGACGGTGCCCTGCACGGCCAGGCGCGAGCGCCGCACCAGCCGCTCGGACCACGGCAGGCCCATGCGCCGCTCGGCCCGGTCGGAGAGCGCCCCCTCCGCCAGCGCCCGCAGGTAGCCGGAGGTGTGCACGCGCAACAGGTCCGCCCAGTCGGCCGGGCGCGGCGCAACCACGTCTTCCGCACGCAACAGCCCTTCGCGCAACAGGCGGCGGTGCAGCGCCGGAAACTTTGCCATCGGGAAGGGGTGGCCCTCCGGCAGCGGCACGTAGTAGCCGTCGCAGTAGCTGGCGCGCATCGGGGGCGTAGAAGGCGTATTGCGTGATGCGGCTCGACGTCGGACGAGCGTCCGCACGCTTCTACGCACTACGCCTCACGTGTTGCCCCGCGCCGCGCCGGCGCTTCGACCCGGGCGAAAAACAAAAAAGCGCCCCGCCGGCGTAACAAGCCGGGCGAGGCGCTTCTGAATGGAATCGCGAATGCACCGGCCGAGCGGCGCTCAATCCAACGGACGAAATACTACTCATCGTCTTCCGGCATGACGTTGTGCTCGCCAGTGGTGCCCGTGCCGCCGCCGCCTTCGGTGTCCTGGGCCTGGGTCTGGGGGCCGGCGTCATCGACCTGCTGCGTTTCGGGCGGGGCAGTGCTGGGGCCGGTCAGGTCAGCGCCGGTGCAGCCGGCGAGCGCGACGCCGCCCAGGAGGGCGAAGCTGGCGAGAGCAGCGGAAAGGACGTTCGTGGAGCGCGTTTTCATAAGAGTGACCTCTTAGTTACGTTCGGGGGAGGGAGAAGGATGAATGCATCCAGGGCGTAACCGGGATGCGCTCGTTATTTTAGCCGCCGGCGAGCGCACAAGCAAGGTTCCGGATACACATTTTTGTTACATTCAAGTAACATTTGGGCGAAAGCGTCGTTGGTACCTGGCTCGCCCGTCGTGTTTTTTTAAAGAGCGGTTCTTCCTCGTCGGAAATGAGGCCCAATTCTTCCCGAAGCATGAAACGCCTGCTTGCGTCTCTGTTGCTGCCGGTGGTGTTGTGCGTGGCGCCCGCGCAGGGGCAGTCGCCGGCGCCGCAGGGGGCGCCGTTTTCCACCGCGCACTTCGCCGCGTACGAGTACGGGGCGCAGCCGCAGAACTGGAGCGCCGCGCAGGGCGCGCAGGGGCTGATGTACTTCGCCAACAGCGGCGGTATCTTGCAGTACGACGGCGCGCGCTGGCGTCTCATCGAAACGGGGACCGGCACGAGAGTACGCAGCGTGGCGGCGGACTCGCAGGGCACCGTGTACGCCGGGGCGGGCGGTGACTTCGGCGTCCTGCGGCCCGACTCGGTCGGCACGCTGCGGTACGTCTCGCTTGCCGAGCGGCTGCCGTCCGCGCAACAGGATTTCGAAGAAGTGTGGTACATCCATGCCGTCGGCGGGAACGTCTATTTCCAGAGCCGCTCGCGGCTCTTTCGGTGGAACGGCGACACGCTCCGCTCCTGGAAGAGCGAAGGGCAGTTTCATACGTCGTTTGCGGTGCGCGGCCGGGTCTACGTCCGCGAGTCCGGGGGGCGCGGCCTTTTGCGCGTGGAAGGCGACTCGCTACAGGTCGCCCCGGGCGGGGAGCGCTTCGCCGACAAGTCGATTTATCTCATGCTTCCGCACGGCGACGACGACATCCTCGTCGGTCGGTCGGGCGGGACATTTTTTCTCTACGACGGGGAGACGTTCGCGCCGTTTTCCACCGAGGCGGCTCCGCTGCTGGAGGAGACCCCGCTCTACCACGGGACCATGCTGCCGGGCGGGGAGATGGCGCTGGCTACGCTGGGCGGGGGCGTCCTCATCATCGACCGGGCGGGGCGGCTCGTGCGGGTGCTCCAGCCGGGCGCGGCGCTGCCCTCCGGGACCGTCAACCACGTGTACCTCGACGACCAGGGGGGGCTGTGGATGGCGCTCAACAGCCGGGGCCTCGCGCGGGCCGAGGTGTCCTCGCCGCTCTCGCGGTTCGGGGACGGCTTCGGGCTGGAAGGAATCATTCACGACCTGCACCGTCACGACGGTACGCTGTACGCGGCGACCGGAGCCGGGCTGTACGCGCTTACCGAGCGGCCCTCCGGGGCACGTCCGCGTCATCGTTTCGAGAAGGTGACGGGGGCGCCCGCCGCCTGGAGTCTGCTGTCGAACGGCGGCGCGCTCTACGTCGCGACCCGCGGGGGGGTGTACCGCGTGCGTGAGGGACGCGCCGAGCCTCTTTTGCAAAAGCAGGCGTTCAGTCTGGCAGCTCCCGAAAGCGAGGGGACGGGCGCGTCGCGGCCGGGGCCGCTCTACGTGGGCACCGCCGACGGGCTGGGGGTGCTGCGTCGCACCCCGGGCTCGCCGGGCCGGCGCTTCCAGCTGCTCGCCCGTACGGGACGCGAAGTGCGCGCCACGACCCTGACCGACGACGGTGCGCTCTGGTTCAGCACGGACGGCGGCGGGGT
>PXTR01000028.1:0-9891 GCA_003023245.1 Bacteroidetes bacterium QS_8_68_15
CGTGCGAGCGGCGGCGGCGACGAGGGCGCAAGCAGCCCGCTCTTTCCCGGCCGCGACGCCGTTTCCGGGCGGCCGGAGCGGCGCACCGCGTCGCTGCTTGCGCCGCGCACGTCGTTCTGGTCGCCGCGCCTGAGCTCGCGCTACGAGCACCGCCTGGCGCTCGACTCGACGGAGTGGGTGCTCACCGCCCGCGAGCGCGTCGGCGCCGAACGGGTCGCTCCCGCGCTGCGCGCTGGCCGCGCCGCCTACCGCCGGTCGCGTCGCCGCCGCGACCTGCGTGCCAACTGGACCGAGCTGGCGCGTCAGCGAGCGCGGCGCCGCCGGCAGGAGGCCGACGGCCTGGGCGTCAGCATCGACGTGCCCGGCGGGCGGGAGAGCGCCTTCACCACCATCTTCGGCAAAAACGAAGTCTCCCTCGACATCAACGGGCAGGCCGACGTCAACGCCGGCTTGAACTATCGCCAGAGCGACCAGCAAGCCGCCCTCACCGGCAGCGCCACCCAGATCAACCCCGACTTCAAGCAGGACCTGCGCCTCGGCATCACCGGCTCGATCGGCGACAAGCTCAAAGTCGATG
This sequence comes from Bacteroidetes bacterium QS_8_68_15, assembly GCA_003023245.1. The sequence goes on from PXTR01000028.1 coordinate 578, forward strand.
TCAACTGGGACACGCAGAGCCAGTTCGACTATCAGAACCAGGTCAAGCTGCGCTACGCCGGCTACGAAGACGAAATCGTCCAGCGCGTGGAGGCGGGCAACGTCTTTCTGGAAACGCCCTCGCGCCTCGTACAGGGCGGGCAGAAGCTCTTCGGCATCAAGAGCCAGTTCAAGCTCGGCCCGCTGCGTCTGACGACCATCGCCAGCCAGCAGGAGGGCCAGTCCAACTCGTTGACCATCGAGGGCGGCTCCGAGACGACTGACTTCACGTTCCCGGCCCGCGAGTACGACGACCGCCGTCACTTCTTCCTGTCCTACTTTTTCCGCAACAACTGGAACCGCGCGCACCGCAACCCGCAGGGCCTGCTGACGGGCTTCCAGGGCTTCGACCGCATCACCGGTATCGAGGTGTGGAAGATCAAAACCACCAAGCAGACCGACGAGGAGCTTCGTGAAGTCGCGGCGGTGGTGGACCTGGGCGAGCCGGAGCGCCTGCTCGAGGCGGCCGACGCCTATGTCGACAGCACGACGCTGCCTACGCCGGAGATAGACCAGTACGGCCCCGACGGAAGCGTCAGCCTGGAGGATCTGCGCGCCCTGGATACGTCGCCGGCCTCGACGGTGCTCGCCGGGTACGACGATGGCGACTACAGCGTCGGCAGCTTCAAGCTGCTGGAGCGCGGGCGCGAGTACGTCTTCGACGGCCAGCTCGGCTACCTCTCGCTCAACCAGCGTCTCCAGGACAACGAAGCACTCGCTGTGGCCTTCCGCTACCAGACCATCGACGGGCAGACCATCAGCGTGGGCGACTTCAGCGGGGAAAATGGGGGGCAGCGGCTCGTGCTCAAGCTGCTGCGCCCGGCCAACCTGAGCGCCCCCTACGACGGCAGCCCCGACGACGGGCCTCGAGCTGGGGCTGGAGTACAACCCGCCCGGCGGCACCGCGCAGTCGGGGCTGCCGGAGCTGAGCGGGGCCGGCACGCTGCTGGAGCTGCTGGGCCTCGACCGCCTCAGCTCCAGCGGCGCATCCGGCTCCGACGGCGTCTTCGACTTCAACGCTCGCACGATCGACCAGCAGGAGGGGCTGCTGCTCTTTCCCTATCTCCAGCCCTTCGGCGACCGCATGAGCGACGTGGTCGACGCCCAGGCCGCCGACACCACACAGGCGGCGACGCTGAAGGAGCAGTACGTCTTCGACCGCCTCTACGACGACAAGCCCGACAACGTCGAGCGCGAAGCCGACCTGGCCGACAACTACCGCGTCACCGGGTCCTCGCGAGGCGGCGCGCAGGAGTTTTACAACCTCGACGCGATCAACGGCGTCGTCGACGGGAGCGTGAAGGTGACCGCAGGCGGCACGCCCCTGACGGAAGGCTCCGACTACAAGGTCAACTACCAGAACGGGACGGTCACGATCTTGAACGACCAGTACCTCAGCGCTGGCAGCGAAATCAAGATCGACTACGAAAAGAACGCGCTCGTCAGCACGCAGAAAAAGACGCTCCTGGGGGCGCGCGCCGACTACCGCGTCCAGGAAAACTTCACGGTCGGCGCCACGCTGATGCGCCTCTCGCAGCGCTCCCCGGTCGACAAGCTGCGCATCGGGCAGGAACCGATCAAAAACACCATCTGGGGCGTCGATGCGGCCTTCGAGCTGGCCGAGCCGCGCTGGCTCACGCGCGCTGTCGACGCGCTGCCGCTCATCCAGACGAAAGCGCCCAGCCTCCTGGAGGTCAACGCCGAGTTTGCGCAGCTGCGCCCCGGCCACAGCCGGACGCAGGCCTTCGAGCGCACGCGCCGCAACCTCCCGGACGGCCGCCGCTTCGCCGAAGACGAACGGGGCGGCATCTCCTACATCGACGACTTCGAGGGCGTCGAAAACACCTTTTCGCTGAAGAGCCGGCTCCAGCAATGGCGCCTCGCCGCCGCCCCGGCCGGCTACGAACCGCCCACCGGGCCGGTGGATTCCAGCTTGACGTTCGGCCCGGCGCTGGCGTCTAACAATTGGCGCGGCACCCTGGGCTGGTACCAGCTCAACGACGAAATCGTCGAAACCCTCTCCGACGCTTCCAGCTACGACGACGACCTCAAGCAGCTCGTGGAGGTGCGCGACGTCTTTCCCAATCGCGACACGCGCGCGCAGGTCGACAACACGCTGCAAACCTTCGACGTGTATTTCGACCCCCGGCGGCGCGGGCCGTACAACTACGCCGGCGACCTGCGCGGCTTTCTCGACCGCCCGGAGCGCGCCTGGGGCGGCATCACGCAGCGCCTGCCGGAGGGCCAGACCGACTTCGGCACGCAAAACATCGAGTTCGTCGAGTTCGTCTTCAAACCCTACCCCAAAAGCGGCGACGCCGGCGACGAGGCCGCGCTCTACCTCAACCTCGGCAGCGTCTCCGAAGACGTCGTGCCCAACGGCGAGCCCAACGACGAGGACGGCCTCTCGACCAGCAGCCTCGACGCCCTCTACCCGTCGGGGCGCAGCCGCGAGCCGGTCGGCAAGCCCAACAGCGCCGTCGACACCGAGGGGGGCGTAACCGAGGATCTGGGCCTCGACGGGCTGGCTTCCTACACGCAGGACGGGTACGGGCCGGCCACCGAGCAGGAGCAGCTCGGGGCGTTCCTGTCGGGGCTGCCCGCCGGCGGTGGGGCGAGCCGTCTCGCCGCGGTGGTGGCGCGCGCGCAGGCCGACCCCTCCGCCGACGACTACCACCACTACAGCCACGACGAGTTTTTCGGGAACGAGGACCTCTTTCCCGGCGGGGCGTCATTTCAGGAGCGCTTCGCGTTCTTCTACTCGGGGCTGGAGCTCAACTCCTACCAGGCCAACAACGAACTGCCCTCGCGCTTCACGCAGGAGCGCGGCAACACCCGCGAGCCCGACGCCGAGAACTTCGGGTTCAACCAGCTCAATCAGTCCGGCGACTACTTCCAGTACCGCATTCCGCTGAGCCGGGACGCGCTCGACCGGCAGGCCCGCCCCGGCACGACCGACGACTTCATCGTCGGCGAGATCGAGGGCGAAGGCGGCGACGGCACCGGCTGGTACAAGGCGCGCGTTCCGGTGCGCGCGGCCACCGACTCGGTCGGCACGCCCGGGTTGGACTTTGTGGAGCACATGCGCCTGTGGACGACTGGGCACCGCGCGCCGATGACGTTGCGCTTCGCCACTCTCGAGCTGGTGGGCAGCCAGTGGCGCAAGTCCTCTGGCGTCACCCTCCGGGAAGACACGCGCGAGACGCCCCGCCCCGACGACCCCGACGGCTCGCGCCTTTCGGTCGCCAGCATCAACAACGAGGAGGATAGCGGCATCTACCGGCCGCCCGAGCGCGCCGTGGTGGCCCGGCAGCAGACGCCCACCGGCGGGCGCCAGCGCTCGCGCGAGCAGTCGCTGGTGCTGCGCGCCGAGAACCTGCGCCGGGACGGCCACCAGCGGCGCGCCATCTTCAAAAAGGTCCAGAGCCTCAACCTGCTCAAGTACGGCGGGCTGCGCATGTTCACGCACCTGCACTCCACGGCCAATGACTTCGGCGAAGTGGCCGAAGCGGCGCGCGGCAACGTGGAGCTATTCGTGCGCCTCGGCGCCAACGAGACGGAGGACTACTACGAATATCGCCAGCCGCTCACGCCCACCCTCGGCCCGCTGGGGTCCGCCCCGCCGGAACGCCTCTGGTACCCGCTCGATGCCGCCTCCGGCGCGCCGCTCGCCAACGAAATGAACCTGCGCCTCAGCGCACTCAACCAGCTGAAGGTGGCCCGCGATGCGGACAACTCGGCAAAGCTCGATTCCGTCTACTGGAGCAGCAAGAACTCGGTCACGCTCGACCCGGCGCTCGGCAGCTTCGCTCCCGCCGGCGCGGAGGTCGGCATCAAGGGCACGCCCTCGCTTCAGGACGTCAGCACCGTGGTGGTGGGACTGCGCGTCGCCGACGACGCCGAGCGCAGCGAGTACGAGGACCTGACGCTCTGGATCAACGAGCTGCGCGCCACCGGCTACGACGAGCGCAACGGCTGGAGCGCGCTGGCGAACACCCGCATCGAACTGGCCGACGTCGCCGACATCAACGCCAACATTGAGCGCCGGACCGACGGCTTCGGCGGCCTGGGCAGCAGCCTCGGGGAGCGCGAACAAAACCGCCTGTTCGACTGGAAGGTCGACGCGAAGGTGTTTGCCGACAAGCTCTTGCCGGGCACCGCCGGGTGGAAAATTCCCGTCTCCTTCAGCCTTCAGTCCAACACTTCCACGCCGCGCTACGCGCCCAACCGGGGCGACGTGCTCCTCGACGCCCTCCTCGCGCAGGCCGACGAGGGGGCCCTGCCGGCCACGCGCGCCGACGTGATGGACGCCGCGCAGACGCGCTCCTCCAGCAACCGCGTGCGCGTGGGACTGCAAAAGCAAAACTCGTCCTCCCCCTGGCTGCGCTACACACTCGACAACCTCGGCTTCAACTACACGCTCTCGCAGTCGAGCCGGCGCAGCCCCTCGAAGCAGCTCGACGACAACTGGAAGTGGAACGCCGACGTCGACTACCAGCACGACTTCGAAAAGCCGCACACGGTGCGCCCGCTCGGGTTTCTCGAAGGACTTCCGCTGGTCGGAGACGCCCTCGGCGGCGTGCGCTTCAACTACGCGCCGCAGTCGATCGGGCTGTTCGGCAGCTTCCGGCGCAACGGACGCTCCCGCCAGAACCGCCCCACCCGCCCGCTCGTCCCCGCCGACACGGGCGCGAACCTGCGCGAGCCCATTCGCGACACGCACACCTTCGACCATCAGCGCGAGTTCGACCTTCAGTACGAGCCGTTCGGCTTTCTGAGCCTCACCTACAACACCGTCACCAACCAGAGCCTCAACCGGCTCGGGGCGAACGAAACCTACCGCGTCGTCACGCCCGACGGACAGGAGCAAGCGTTCGCCACCGAAGAGGGAGCCGACGACTTCATCGACGACTACGGCGGCGACGACGATGAGGAGGCTCCGCTGAAGGAGCGGCGCATCGATACGCGCGGTGCCGGCGACGCCCTCGGGCGCTTCTTCAGCAGCAGCGGGCGCCCGCGCACGTCCGACTATTCGCAGCGCTTCGGGGCGACCTTCCGGCTCCCTTTCGCCGACAGTGAGGCGCTCGACTGGATCGAGCTGGACGACCCGCGCTACCGCGCCACCTACAACTGGCAAAACAGCGCGCGCGGCAGCGACCTGGGAGCGACGGCGAAAAACAATTCGACGCTCGAAATGGGCCTGTCGCTGAACCCGCAGAAGCTGTGGCGCAAGTTCGGCTTCTACCGCCGTCTCGAAAAGCAGCAGGAGGAAGCCGCCGCGGCTTCCGACGAGGGCGACGGCGACGGGGCTGAAGAGGGCGGCGGCGAAAACGGCGAAACCGAAGACGGCGAAACCGAAAACGGCGGCGACGGAGGGGACGGCGACGGCGCCACGGCCGGGAGCGCGCGCTCCTTCAGCGACCTGCCGCTGCCCAACCCGGTCGGCCTGCTCCGCCGGGCGTTCCTGGCGATCACGGGCGTGCGCGACTTCACGCTCAACTACGAGACCACGCGCGAGGGCAGCTCCACGAATGTCGGCTTCCGCGAGGGCGACGGCGGCGAGGTGCGCTCCGGCTACTCGCTGCTCGACGCTTTCCAGGGCGAGGGGCCGCCGCTGGGGTACCGCTTTGGCTTCGGCCACCGCGTCGACAAGGACCTGCGCCTCCTCGACGGGGACAACTTTGCCCCCGAAGACCGCCTGCGCGCCAGTAACAAGCTGCGGGCGCGCACGTCGCTTCAGTTCAGTGAGAGCTTCCAGGTCCAGCTCAACTGGCGGATGAACTGGGACGAGACGACCACCTTCAGCAACCTCAGCGACCAGGAGTCGCGCACGCAAGACGGCTCGAACACGTCGAGCGTCTGGGCCTTCGGCGGCGGATACCGCGCGTTCTTCGAGCGCCAGGTCGAGACGCTGCGCGGCGACCTCAGCGCCAGCAAAGACGCCGACGGCGACGGGGCCCTGGAGGTCGATGCCGACGGGCGCGCGGCGCTTACCAACGCCTCGGTCAGTGAGGACTTCCGCAGTGCCTTTGCCTCTTCGCTCGGGAAAATCGGCCAGAGTGGATTTCTCTCGCTCCCGCTGCCGTCCTGGCAGGTCACGTATTCGGGAATTTCGGACTGGCCGCTGGTCGGGGCGCTCACGCAGAGCGCGCGCCTGACGCACGGCTACTCCTCGGAGTACGCCACCAGCTTTTCGAGCACCGGCATCGACGAGCCCGCCAACTACGACTTGCTCAACTTCGGAGGACGTCCCGCGCAGTACGACCGCGCCGCCTTCGAGATCGGCGGGCAGAGCGTGCAGGAACGCTTCCAGCCGCTGGTGGGGCTGGACGTGAGCTGGAAAGGAGCGCTGCGCACCAATCTTCAGTGGAACCGCTCGAACACGTTCCGGCTACGCCCCGCCAGCGAAGAGGTCGTCGAACAGAAGACCGACGAGCTGTCCTTCACGGCCGATTACCGCAAGAAGGGGCTGGAGCTGTCGTTTTTGCCACTCATCGGCGACATCGAGAACCAGATTACCTTCAGCCTCACCGCCTCGCGCACCGTCGAGCGCGAGCGCGACTTCGTCGTGCGCCGCGCCCTCGAGCAAGCCGCCACGGCGCTCGGGGCCGACGGCGGCGGTTCCTACGACACCGGCCGGGCCTTCGAGGGCGAAAACGTCTCGGTGCGCAGCTCCTCGACGCGCCTGGAGGTGGCGCCGAAGATTTCCTACCGGTTTTCGAACCGCGTCTCGGTGGATTTCGTAATGCGCTACGAGCAGTTCGAGGGCAATCGCCGCCCCTCCTACAGCAACGTCGACGGCGGCTTCAACGTGCGCATGAGCCTGCAACAATGAGTGCGGGAGGTCGGGAGTGGAGCGCTGCGGTCTGAAGAACGTTCACCCTTCCACCTGCAACCCTCCGCCTGCAACCTTCACCCGTGAACCGCGAAGCCGTCGTCGCCTGCAAGCTGGGGCGCGTGCCGTACGAGCCGGTGCGGCGGGTGCAGCAGCGGGTGCAGCAGCGGCTCATTCGCGCCAAGCGGGCCGAGCCGTCCGAAGCGGTACCGCACGTGCTGCTCTTGGTGGAGCATCCGCCGGTCTACACTCTCGGCAAAAGCGGGGACGAGGCAAACCTGCTCGCCGACGAGGAGGCGCTCGCGCAACGCGGGGCGACGGTTCACCGCGTGGGGCGCGGCGGCGACGTGACGTTCCACGGCCCCGGCCAGCTCGTGGCCTACCCGATCCTGGATCTCGACCGCTTTTCGCGCGACCTGCACCGCTACCTGCGCGCCCTCGAAGCGATCGTCATTCAGACCTGCGCGGCCTTCGGGGTGACGGGCGAGCGTGTGGACGGGCGCACCGGCGTGTGGGTGGGGCCCGACCGGCGCGGCCCCGAGCGCAAAGTCTGCGCGATGGGGGTGCAGTGCAGCCGCTGGGTCACGATGCACGGCCTGGCGCTCAACCTCAACACCGACCTCTCCTTTTTCGACTTGATCGTGCCCTGCGGCATCGCCGACCGGGGCGTTACCTCGCTGGCGGAAGAAACCGGCGGCTCCACCACCGTCGACGAGGCCGAGGCGCGCCGCCGGCTGCTGAACGCCTTTGCCGAGCAATTCGAGGCCGACCTCACCCGCAAGCGCGGCGCGGCGGCGCGCTCGTTTTTGCGCTCGTTTTTGGAGGAGGGCGAGGAGCTGCCGGCGCTGCTTCGGCGCGAGCCGGAAGCGGAAACGGGAGCAGAAACGGCAGGCCGGCGTTGATCGATAGGGGAAGCTGCTGCTTTATTTCGAATGCACTGGGCGGCGTGTCCCTACGGTTCTGTCCGACTCACACGGCCTCGGACTGAAAAACCTTCAACTTTCAACTTTCAACCTTCAACCCAAAACCCGAAACTGAAATGCCTTTCGACGGCGAACGCTTCACGCAGGTCCTGCTCGCCGAGGCGCTCTTCTACGACGAGGCGTACGGCGCGCTCGGCAGCCTCAGCCTCATCGACGCGGAGGCGCGCTGCGAGCGCTACCTCGCCTCTTTTATGCCCGAGGACGGCACCTTCGTCGTCGAGGAGGCCACCGCCTGGGACGACGACGCGCCGGAGGGCGAGGACGAAGCCATCGGCTACGCGCTGGCGACCGACAGCGACGAGTACGGTCACTACGACAACCCCGAGCAGGCTGCCGAGGCGCTCTTTTCGCTCGCGCGCTCCCGCAACCTCCAGCCCAGCCTGACGCTCCTGTTCGAGGACGAAGGCGTGTAGTGTGCGCGGGGCGCTTGGCGTTTCTTGAAGCGCGAACGTGGCGACGAGAGGAAACCGCCTCGCTTCGGGGGCCCGGCGCTACGCGCCCTGCACCAGCGCCCCGCCCAACAGCGCCCAGCCTACCAAAAACGCCGCGCCGCCGACGGGCGTGACGGCCCCGAGCCAGCCGGTGTCGGTGAGCACGAGCAGGTAAAGGCCGCGCCGCCGGCGCCGGGGAGCGTCCGCGCCGCCCAGCCGACGAAGAGCAGCGCCAGCGCGTGGTACATCTGGTAGCGCACGGCCGTCTCGAAGACCGCCAAGCGTTCCGGCGTCAGCCGCTCCGATAGCGCGTGTGCGCCGAAGGCGCCGGCGGCCACGGCCAGCCCGGCGGCGACCGCACCGGTGAGAAGAAAGGGTTTCATGCTGTGGCGTTCGTTTCGCCGAGAAGCAGTTGCCGAGAAGCAGGCGAGGCCGCGGGAGAACGTGATGCGTGAAATGTGATGCGTGATGAAGTCAGGCCGATGGGCTGTCGCTCTGGACCGACCGGCCCGTCCATGCAGAAAGCATTGCTGCTGACCTCCTTGTTCAGCGACTGCCGACCGGAACCTCACGCATCACGGGTCACGCATTACGAAACCCAAGTTGTGAGGTATGGCGAAAACCAATCAAACCAGCGTGTCATCCCGCACTTGATGCGGGATCTCCCTCGGTTTGGCTGCCAATAATCACGGACGCTCGAAGTGCTCGCAGCCGGTGTTGGGACTCGTCGGCCAGCGCATGCGCAAGCGAACGGTGAGGAAATGGCCGTCGCGCTCCTGCTCAGCGGCGGCGAGCTCGAGGCAGGAGTTCGGCAGCGCGCCCTCGATGAGCAGTTCGGCCGGCACGGCGTCCTGCTCCTGCTCGAACGGCGCGGCCCGCACGGTCACGTCGCTGACGGGCGCGGCGTAGCGCGCGTACGAAACGCCGCCCTCGGGAGGCGTCATCGTGAGCGTCGCGCGGCCCGTGTCGGCGGCGGCGGGCTCGTGGCGGTGGCCGTAGCGCTGATCGGGCGGCTTCTGGCGCGCGG
>PXTR01000028.1:9912-11006 GCA_003023245.1 Bacteroidetes bacterium QS_8_68_15
ATTCGGATTATTGGCAGCCAAACCGAGGGAGATCCCGCATCAAGTGCGGGATGACACGCTGGTTTGATTGGTTTTCGCCATACCTCACAACTTGGGTTGAGTATGTGAGTGCGTGAGATAGTGAGTGTACAAGTGCCTCTCCCACAGATGATTGAGTCACCTACACACCTGCGCACTTGCCCACCTGCACACCTGCAACTCACCTTTCGTGCGAGGCAGGCGCTTCTGTGCCCGAGCCAAGTGTTTAGTTTGCTATGCACGGCTCAATATTCCCCCGCGTGTTCTTCGGATCGAAGCAATTCGACGGCTGCCGCGCCCGCGTCGTCCGGCACCGCTTCGGTGTCGGCATCGCCCCAGAGGCGCTCCAGGTCGTAGTATTCGCGCTTCTCGCGGCTGAAGACGTGCGCCACGACGTTCACGTAGTCCAGCACGACCCACTGCATGTGCTCCTGGCCTTCCGTACGCCACGGGTGTTCGCCGAGCGTCTCCGCGACGTGCTCCTTCACCGCATTGACGACGGCGCGAATCTGGCGGCCCGAGGCACCGGTGGCGAGAACGAAAAAGTCGGCCACGTTGCTGGTTTGTCCCTCGTCGTCTCCGGCGGAGCGCAGGTCCAACACGGTGATGTCGGTCGCCTTGCGGTCGGTCATCGCGTCGACGACACAGGCGGCCAATTCGTGAGCCGGGGCGTGGTCTGGGCGCGCGGAAGCGGACGAGGCGGACGAGGAGCGAGCGGACGAGGTGGTGTTCATCGGGGCGTAGAAGGCGGGAGGGGAGCCTCCGAGGTTGGTCGGGGAAAGAGCGAGGAGCGGTTTGAATTGTGCGAACGCGCGGGGTCTTCGGAAAGCGGCGGGCGCGTCAGGGGACGGCGGGCGCGGCGTCGCGGCGAAAAGGCGTGAGCGTGAGGTAGTCTTCGCCCAGCACGACGGAGGAGTCCAGGTAGTACCCCGGTTCGAGGTCCTGCCGGACGCGCCGCGCCGGGATGCCGAGCGCACGCGCTACGCGCGTCCGGGCGCGGCGTACGGCTACGGCGCTCCTCCGGCGATGGGCTTCGGGCGGCGCAGCGCCTTCTCGGCGCCCGGCGGCGGGGGGTC
>PXTR01000029.1:0-7596 GCA_003023245.1 Bacteroidetes bacterium QS_8_68_15
CGTGCCCCCGTCCGGCCCGTCCCACGTCAGTTCGTCGACGAACGGGCGGTGCAGATCGATGTCGTCATCGTTCTCCGGGAGCTGGTCCGGCCCGCACTTCTCGCGCAGCTCGGCGATGGAGCCGATGACCTCGATGTGTTCTTCGTTCTCGTCGCTCTGCCAGACCGGCAGCGGCGTGCCCCAGTAGCGCCTTCGTGAGAGGGCCCAGTCCACGTTGCCTTCCAGCCATTCCCCGAACCGCCCCGTGCCGATGCCCTCCGGCTGCCAGTTGATCGTCTTGTTGAGCTCCACGAGGCGGTCTTTGATGGCCGTCGTTTCGATGAACCAGCTCTCGACGGGATAGCTCATCAGGGGCGTGCCCTTGCGCCAGTCGTGCGGGTAGTTGTGCAGATACGTCTCGTGGAGGTAGAGCAGGCCGCGCTCCTTGAGGTCATCGTTGACCGTGTCGTCGGCGTCTTTGAACCACTCGCCTTCCACCAGCGGCGCTTCGTCGGTGAAGTGGCCTTCCTCGCCGATGGGGCAAAAGAGCGGCAGGCCCTCCCGCTGCACGCCGATTTTGTAGTCGTCCGCCCCGAAGGCCGGCGCCATGTGGACCACGCCGGTCCCTTCCTCGGTCGTCACGAAGTCGCCTTCCAGCACGCGCCAGCAATCGTCCGCCCCGTCGCGGTCGGTGAAGTAATCGTAGAGCGGCTCGTAGCGCGCCTCGATCAGTTCACTCCCCGGAAAGCGCTCGACGATTTCGTATTCTTCGCCCTGAAGGACGTCCTCGACGCAGCTCTGCGCAAGAATCAACGATTCGCCCACGCTCCCGCGTCCCCGCTCTCCCGCGCTCGTCAAACGCAGTTTGACATATTCCACGTCCGGTCCCACCGCCAGCGCCGTGTTGGAGATGAGCGTCCACGGCGTCGTCGTCCACGCGAGGAAGTACGTGTCGTCCTCGCCGGCTACGGGAAAGCGAATGTAGACGCTCGGGTCCTGCGTCTCCTCGTAGCCGAGGCTCACCTCGTGGCTCGACAGGACGGTGCCGCTGCCCGGGCTGTACCACTGAATCTTGTAGCCCTTGTAGAGCAGCCCCTTTTCCCAGATCTGCTTCAGCAGCCACCAGACCGTCTCGATGTACTCCGATTCGTAGGTGACGTACGGGTCGTCCAGATCGACCCAGTAGCCCATGCGGCGCGTGAGGTCGTCCCACAGCTCGCGGTACTCCAATACGCTCTCGCGGCATCTCGCGTTGTAATCCTCAATGCCGTAGTCGAGCACGTCTTGGCGGTCCTCCAGCCCCAGCTCTTTTTCGACCTCGATCTCGACGGGGAGGCCGTGGGTGTCCCATCCCGCTTTGCGCTCCACCCGGTAGCCCTGCATCGTCTTGTAGCGGCAGAACAGGTCCTTGATCGCCCGCGACATGACGTGGTGGATGCCGGGGCGCCCGTTGGCGGTGGGCGGGCCTTCGTAGAAGGTGAACGTCGGCGCGCCTTCTCGCTCGGTGAGGCTTTTTTCGAACGTGTCCTCTTCGTCCCAGCGCGCTAAGATGCGCTCTTCGAGAGCGGGCAGGTCGAAGCGCTCAGGGGTCGGAAAGGAGGCGGGCGAGTCAGTCGCCGCGTCGGGGGCGTCGTCGGGGGGCATGGAGGCGGGCCGTGGGGGGCTTGCGCGCTTGGCTGCGAGGCAGAAGAGGCGCAAGCGTACGACCAGTTCACGCGCCTTGTTCACCGACGATGGATGTTCAACGCCGATTGACCGACCGGTTCACCGGCGGGAAGCGCGTGAGCACGACCAGCAGGCACGTACCGTCGTCAGTGACGCGCGGGGCGGCGCTCTGCACGTGCCACCCGTCGTCGAGATGCGAGGCCACCTCGGGGTGGGTGCGGACGGCCTCGCCGTTGCGGAAGTCGACCGTCAGCAGTCGGGTGTGCGGCGCGTCGGGGCGGGGGACGCTGCCGCTCCGAGCGTTCTCCGGGGCGGCCTGCAGCGCCTCCTGCGCCCGCTCGCGAGAGGCGGCGCCGGCTGCCTCCTCGCTCGGACGGTCGTCTTCTTCGGCGACTGCGCGTTCTTCAGCGGAGGGGTCGGGCGAAGAACGGTGCGCGGGACGACGGGGAGGGCGCGGGGCGTCGTCGGTGGACGGAGTAGCCATGGGGCCGAGCCGCTCGCGTTGCGTACCGGCGGTGCGGCCCGGTCGCACGCAACGCGCTTGATGGGCAAATGGGGGAGAAGGGCGGGCGAAGAGAAGCCACCGATCCGGGCTTCGACCGAAAGCGAAGCCAGAGGACGAGTGGGATCGCGTGGATGTATCGAAAGCGCTTCCAGGGCGCAAGTTCTTCCGTGATTCGCACTCGCCCCCGCCTTTCTTCCTTCGTTGCAAATCCTTTACGAGCAAACGGTTGTCGTCCCGAAAGCGCTCGTCACTCGTCGATGTCGTTGAGAATGCGACGGATCTTTTCGATTTCATCGGGCGAGGCGGTCACCTCCTCGCTCGCGCGGTTCTCTTCCGGTGGGTTCGGTTCCGCTCGACTGTCCTTTGCGCCGCCGCCGTCACGGGATGTCGGGGAAGTCGATTCGAGTGCGTCTCCCTTCTCCTCCTCGTTGCCGTCGCCCTGTTCGGCGGCAGCGTCCGACAGAGCGGGTGGTGCGTTTTCGAACTGGTCCAGAACGTCCGTCACGTCTCCAGCCTCTTCGCTCTCCTCCTCCGGCGACGTTTGCTCCGGAGACGTTTGCTCCGGCGACGCGTTCTCCGTGGGTGACTCGTTTTCCGCAGGCGCTTCGGCGGATGCCGAAGGAGACGCCGTCGTGGCCGTTTGCTGCTCCGGCGAAGGCGGGTTCGCTTCGTCGCTTGGCAGCGAGGTGGCCTCCGAAAGGTCTTCCGAAACCGGCAGGTCGAAGTCGTCTCCAGACGACACTTCTTCGTGCCGTTCGTACCCCTCCGCGCGCGGCGAGCCCGCTTGTGCAGACGTTGCTTGCGGCGCTTGCTGCGCCGCGTCCTGCGCCGCGGCGGACGGGGGGGCGGCAGGGGCGGGTTCGGAAGACGAGGCGGAACCCGCGGCCGCTGACGGAGCCGGTGCGTCGTCGCGCGCTGCGGCGTCGCGGGACGGCTGCTCTCCCTCGGGGGGCGGCGTGGCACCGCCGGGCTGTGGCGCGGCGCTGCCCAGGTGTTGCGCCAGATGGTCGGGGAGCGCCTCGCGCAGGGCGTCGGGGTCTTCATCGTCGAAGCGTAGCAGCAGCTCCATCTCCGACATCAGGAAGGCGCGCAGGCGGGAGACGACCTCGTCGCGCCGATCATGGAGCTGGCCGACCTGGCGGCGCATCACTTCGCGCTCCTCGCGGGCCTCCCGTTTGATCTCGTCCCCTTGCGCCTCGGCCTCCTGAATCATCAGCTTGGCCTTGCGCTCGGCATTTTCGATTTTCTGCTCGGAGTTTTCGCGCGCGGTCTGGAGCGCCTCCTGAAGGGCCTCCTCGACCTGCTGGTAGTGCTCCATTTTGCCTTCGAGCGCTTCGACCTGGTCTTCCAGCCGCCGCTGCTCGTCGAGCATTTCCTCCCACTGCTCGGAGACCATCTGCAAGAACGCCTCCACGTCGTCTTTGCTGTACCCGCGCAGCGACGTGTTGAAGCTCTGCTTGCGGATGTCGAGCGGGGAGAGTTTCATGGCGTGTTGCGTGAGGCGTATTGCGTAGTGCGTATTTCGTAAGATTGCTGAGCCGGAGCGAACCCCCCTCGACCTGTTTTCATTACGCGATACGTTTTACGAGCCTGCGTTTGCGCATTGCGCCATTTGGAACAGCAACGTCCTTCTCATCAAGCCAGGCCGCTCCCGAGCCGTCAGTCGTAGTCACGCGGGCCGAAAAGGGCGCTGCCGAGGCGCAGCATCGTGGCGCCTTCTTCGACGGCGATCTCGAAATCGTTCGACATGCCGATCGAGAGACAGCTCATCTCGACCTGCGGGTTGTCCGAAGCATCGTAGGTGTCGAACAGCTCGTTCATCCGGCGAAACTGCCCGCGCACGACGTCGTCCTCGCCCGAGAACGACGCCATCGCCATCAGGCCCTGGACGCGCAGATGCTCTCGCGAGGCCAGCTCGTCGAGGAAGGCGTGCGTGTCTTCGGGGGCGAGGCCGTACTTTTGCTCCGCCCCGGTGATGTTGGTCTGCACGAGGCAGGGCAGGGTGCGGTCGTTTTTGGCGGCGCGCTTGTCGAGCTCGTCGGCCAGGCGCGGGCTGTCGAGCGCCTGAAAGACGTCGGCGTGGCGGGCGACGAACTTGGCCTTGTTGCGCTGGAGGTGGCCGACCATGTGCCATTCGAAGCCCTCTGTGCCGCCGCCGAAGGCGCCGGGCTGCTCGCGGGCTTTGTCGCGCAGCTCGCGGGCGCGGTTTTCGCCGAAGCGGGAGAGGCCCGCCTCATGCGCGGCCCGAATCGCCGCCGGCGGGAACGTCTTGGAGACGGCCACGAGCGTAATCTCGTCGCGGTCACGCCCGGCGCGCTCACAGGCAGCGGCGATGCGCTCCTCGACTTGTCGGAGGCGGTCGGCGATGGCCTGCGCGGAGGTTTGATCGTCAGCCGATGCGGCAGCGGTTTCGGGCATATGCTGGTTAGCTGGTTTTCTGATTGGTTCGAACAGGTGCCGATGCTCCAGGGTGGCCGTTACTGCGCCGGTCGGGCGTCGAAGGTCGTGATCTGACCGCGGCGGGCGGCGTAGTGGATGCGGAGGGGGCGGCAGCACACTTCGCAGTCCTCGACGTAGGTCTGTTCGGCGACCGAGGGGTCCAGCAGCATCGAGATCTGCTCCCAGCAGCAGGGGCAGGTGAAGACGTGTTCGATCATGGTGGAGATGATGTGCTTCAGTGGTTGTAGTGTCGTGGGAATAAAGTGTTCGCTGCGGAGCGGGGAGGGGGGCGGGAGTGCGGGAGATCGCCTACGCGCTTGTGCTTCGCACGCTCTCCCACGCCCTCCTTTCCGTCTGTTGTGCCCGGCTCACGCTTCCGCGCGCAGCACTTCCATCGGCGGGCGGGCGTAGAGGTTGCGGCTGCCGAGCAACCCGACGCCGGCGGTGAGCGCCGGCACGGCCACCACCACGATCCCCAGCGCGCCCGGCGCCCACGCCAGCGGCGCTTCGAAGACGAACCGCGCCAGCGCCCACGATGCGGCGACCGCCAGCACGCCCCCCGCCAGCGCGGCCAGGAGGCCCAGCAGCAGGTGCTCCGCCAGCATGATCTGGAACACCTGCCGCCGGCGTCCGCCCAGCGTCTTGAGCAGGACACTCTCTTCGGCGCGCCGGTAGCGGCTGGCCGACACCGCTCCCGCGAGCACGACCAGCCCCGTCAGCACGCTGAACAGCGCCATGAAGCGCATCACCTGCGCGAGCTGCCCGAAGAGGCGGTCGAACACCTCCAGCACGAGCGACAGGTCGATCGTCAGCACGCTGGGGAACTGTTCGGATACGGCCTGCTGAAGTTGGGCCGACGCCTGCTCCCCCGGCGCGCGGCTGAGAACGACGTACGTGGTGGGCGCCTCCGCCAGTGCGCCCGGCGGGAAGACGGTAAAGAAATTCGTCTGCACGCGCTTCCAGTCCACCTTGCGAAGACTCGCCACGCGCGCGGTGACGGGCACGCCCTGCACGTCGAAGGTGAGCGTGTCGCCGAGCCCGACGCCGAGGTCGCCGGCGATGTCGGTCTCGACGGAGATCGGCACCGCGTCGCCGGGGCCGTACGTCCGCTTTTCGCGCACGAACTGGCCGGCGGTGATCGTCTCCGAGTCGATCAGGTCGTCGCGGTAGGTGGCGCGAAAGTCGTGGGTGTGTGCCCATTCGTCCTCGCCGGCTTCTTTGATGTCCTCGATGGAGCGGCCCTCGACGCTTTTGAGCTGCATCGGAACGATGGGCACGGTGTCGAGCACAGGCAGGCGTTGGTCCTGCACCGTCTGCGCGACCCTGCCGACCTGGTCGGGCTGCACGTCGAAGAGGACGACGTTGGGGCGGCCCTGGCGGTCGGCCACGCGGACCTGTTCGCGCAGGGTGCGGCCCGCGAGGAGGAGCGTGAGGATAAGAAACGTTCCGAAGCCGAGGACGCCGATCAGGAGGCGCGTCTGGTTGCCGGGGCGGTGCAGGTTGGCCAGCCCCTGCCGCCACGGGTACGGTAATCCCGGAAGTCGTAGCACTTGCGCCCCGCGCGCTACCCCTGCCGCCAGGAGCGCCAGCAGGCCGAAGACGACGACCACGCCGCCGGCGTAGCCGAGCCCCAGCCGCCAGTCCGGCGCCAGCTGCGCCGAGAAGCCGGCCACGCCCGCCGCGATGAGCGCCCACACCGCCGCGCGCAGCCATCGGTCCGACGCCTCGTCCTCCCCGCCCGACGCGACGCCGGAGCGCAGCGCCCGCATCGGCGAGACGCGGCGCACCGCCAGCAGCGGCAACAGCGCAAAGAGCAGCGCCGCCCCCACGCCGACCGCCAGCCCCATGCCGACCGCCGGCCACGACACCGAAAAGTGGGCGCTCACCGGCAGAAACGCGCCCAGCAGGCGCGGCAACAGCAGCTGCACGCCCACGCCGAGCGCCGTCCCGAGCGAGGCGGCGACCAGTCCCAGCCCGGCGGCCTGTGCCAGAAAGACGCGAAACGCCCGCCCGCTCTTCGCGCCCAGGCAGCGCAGCACGGCGACCGTCTCGATCTCTTTTTTGACGTAGACGTTCATCGCGCTGGCGACGCCGAGGCCGCCCAAGAGCAGCGCCGCGAAGCCCACCAGCCCGAGAAAGCGGTACAGGTTCTGCACGCCGGCCTGCCAGTCGTCGGCCACGCTGCCGGGCGTGCGCACGGTGACCTCCCGGTCCTCCAGCTTCACGCGCAGCTTGCCGGCGAGCGTCTCGATATCCGGCGCGCCGGGCAGGCGAAACAGCGCCTCGTATTCCGCCCGGCTGCCGCGCCGCAGGAGCGTGGAGTCGAGATTCGAGTACGGCACGAACACGCGCGGGCTGACCATCGACTGCATGGCCGTCGCGCCGGGACTCTGCTCCAGCTGCCCGACGATTGCGTAGCTGCGCGCCCCGAGGCGCACCGAGTCGCCCACGCCCACGTCGAACTGCTGAAGCAGCGCACCGTCCACCAGCGCCCCGGAGGTCGCACTGTCGGAGCGCGCGCCGCCGCTGCCGCTCTCACGAAAGGCCTGCGCCGCCACCGGTGGGTCGGTTCGCAGCGATCCGTAGAACGGATACGCCGGCTCCACGGCACGCACCGAGGCGAGGCGCGTCCCGCCGCTGTCGGCGTGGGCGGCGGGAAACGACGCCATCGAGGGAAACGAGAGCCGTCGCGTGCGCTCCCCGCCGAGCGAGTCGATCAGCGCGCGCTCGATGAGCGCCTGCGTAGAATCGGAAAACGGACGCCCGCGCTCCAGCTCCAGGTCTGCCCCCAGCAGCGCTTTCGCTTCGTTGCCGACCTCGCGCGTGAGGTTCGCCCCGAAGCCCTGAAGCGCCACCAGCGCGGCCACGCCCAGCACCATCGAGGACAGGTACAGCAGCAAACGCGAGCGCCGTCCCCGCCCGAGGCGCCACGCCGTCTTGAGCGTCCAGAAGTTCGGCATGCGTATCGGGTTCGGGGTGAGGGTCTCGGGCTTCGTGTTTTTTGGCGC
>PXTR01000029.1:7630-11972 GCA_003023245.1 Bacteroidetes bacterium QS_8_68_15
CTTATCGTCGGAAGAAGTTCTTCAGGACGAACCAGACGTTCTCCTTGCGCTCGGTGAGGCGGCGGGTGAAGTACGGCAGCCACTCGGGACCGTAGGGCACGTAGACGAGTGTGTTGTACCCGTCGGCGGCGAGGGCCTGCTGCGTCTCAGGGCGCATTCCGTAGAGCATCTGAAACTCGAAGTCGCTCGGGGAGAGCCCGTTTTCGGCAGCGAAGAGCTTGGTGCGCGCGATCAGGAGATCGTCGTGCGTGGCGATGCCGGGGTAGGTCGCCCCGCCGGACAGCAAGCGCTTCATGTAGACGGTGAAGCGCTCGCGGATCCGGTCCATGTGCTGGTAGGCGATGGCGCGGGGTTCTTTGTAGGCGCCCTTGCACAGACGCACGCTCGCGCCCATCTCGCAGACGCGCTCCACGTCGTGCGCGGTGCGTTTGAGCATGGCCTGGAGAACCGGCCCCACGCGTCCCGGATACTGCTCCCACGCTCGCTCGAAAAGGCGCAGCGTCGAGGCGGTCGTGTCGGAGCCTTCCATGTCGAGGCGCACGTAGACCGCTTCTTCCTCGGCTACCGCCAGCAGGCGCAGCAGGTTCTCCAGGCAGAAGTCCTCGTCGATCTGCTGTCCCATCATCGAGAGCTTGATCGAGATGTTGACGCGCTGGAGGGCGCCGGCTTCGCGCTCGCGGGCGAGGCGGCGCACGAGCTGGACGTACGTCTCGGTGGCCGCTTCGGCGCGCTCGGGGTCGTCTTCGTGCTCCCCCAGCAGGTCGAGCGCCACGCGCAGGCCCTTGCGGTTGAGCTCGCGGACGGCCGGCAGCGCGCCGTCGAGCGTTTCCCCGGCGACGAAACGGCTGGCGAGAACGTACGGCAGGCGCATGAGAGGCGGGAGTGTGGGCGTGCGGGAGTGGTGGTGGGGTGGAAGGCGCGGCGTGCGCGATTGTGCCGTGCCCGGCGTGGACGGACACCGGCTCGTCCTGAACGGACCGCGCAGCAGGAAAGAACCCACGGGCCGTCATCCACGGGTCTGCCGCGTCTCGCGGGCTACATCGCCATTCCGCCGTCCACGTGAAGCACGTGCCCGGTGATGTAGCTCGCCGCGTCGGAGGCGAGAAACAGCACCGCCTGCGCCACGTCGGTCGGTTGCGCCGGGCGTCCCAGCGGGACCTGGCCCTCCATCGCCTCGCGGGCGCGGTCGGGCATGGCTTCGGTCATGTCCGTCTCGACGAAGCCGGGCGCGACGACGTTGACGGTCACGCCGCGGCTGCCCAGCTCTTTGGCGAGGCTTTTCGAGAAGCCGACGATGCCGGCCTTCGAGGCGGCGTAGCTCGTCTGCCCGGGGTTGCCCATCAGCCCGACGACCGACGAGAGGTTGACGATGCGGCCGGAGCGCTGGCGCATCATCGGCTTGTAGGCGGCTTTCGAGAAGTTGAAGACGCTCTTGAGGTTGGTCCCCATCGTGGCGTCCCAGTCGTCTTCCTCCATGCGCAAAAGCAGCCCGTCGCGCGTGATGCCGGCGTTGTTGACCATCACGTCGAGCGCCCCGAAGTCGTCGGTGACGGCGTCGACGACCTCGGCGGCGGCGTCGGTGTCGGCCGCGTCGCTCTGGAAGCTGCGCGCGTCGGTGCCGGCGTCGGTGAGGCGGGTTTCGATCTCGCGGGCGGCCTCTTCGGAGGAGCGGTACGTGAAGGCCACCTGCGCGCCGGCGTCGGCAGCGGCTTCGACGATGGCGCGTCCGATGCCGCGGGGGCCGCCGGTGACGAGGACGCTCTTGTCGGACAGGTCGAAAGGCACGGCGTAGGAGGGGGAAGTGTGCGGGGGTGAGGGCGTAGGGGAGATTGCCGGTCTTCTACTTGGCCGTCAGTACCGCACGCTGCGAAACGGAAGGCCCCAGCGCAGCGCCAGCGAGGGGGCGACGTAGCGGGTCAGTCCGCGCTCTGCATCGTCGACCGACTCGAAACGCAGCGACGCTTCCACGAAGAGATCCGGCAGCAACTGGTAGCCGGCGCGCGCCTCGACGAGCCAGCGGTTCTGGCGCACGCCGCCCAGCAACGGCGCCTGCCCGGAGGCGCGCTCGTCGAACGACTTGAGCGGGTCGGCGCCGATGTTGATCTCGTTGCCGGAGCTGTCGGTGGGGGCGCGGCCGCGGCGCGTGTAGGCCACGTTCAGGGCCGCTTCGACGCGCGGGAGCGGGCGGTACCGGGCGAAGAGCGCGACGTCCTCGGAATTGGGCCCGGCGGGGTGGCCCAGGAGATCGTTGTAGTGCATATAGGAGGTTGAGGGGTCGCGATGCGTGTAGAGGTAGGGGCGCAGCCGCGTGTACTCCAGCGCCAGCGAAAGCTCGTTTAGGGCCAGCGCGTCGGTCGGCAGGCCGGCCAGGCGCGCGCCCATCATCAGACCGTACTTGTTGGTCCAGGAGTCGGTGAAGATCTCGTCCACGATGAACTCGTCGAGCATGAACTGGCCGTAGACCTCCAGCCCGCGCAGCGGCGTCGCCCACGAGGCGTCGGCGCCGAGCAGCACGTTGTCGGGGCTGCCGAGGTCGCGCTCGACGGCGCGGTAGAAGATCAGCGGGTTGAAGTAGGCCGGTTCGATGTCGAAGCGCGTTTGTTCCTCCACGTCGGGGGCGGCGATGACACTCTCGAAGAGGCCCAGCTGCACGCCCGCCGGCAGGTCGAACTCCAGGCGATGAAAGGCGCCGAACTTGAAGGGCAAATTCGGGTCGTCGACAAGGTTGTTGCCCAGCGGCGTCAGGTCCGTCATCGAGGCGAAGACGTTGGTGTACTGCACGCGCCAGAAGGTGGTTCGCAGCTGGAGTTGGTCGTAGGCGGGGGCGTAGTCGGAGAGCACGAGGCTCGTCTCGCCGGGTCCCCAGTGGTTGCGGTCGCGCCCGAAGCGCACCTCGAAGTGCTCGGTGCGTGCGCCCACGAGGCCGGTGGCGCGGAAGTAGTCGTAGGTGTTGCCGTCGACAAAGCGAGACTGGCTCAAGCGCGGGCCCGTTACCTGCCGGTAAGGAGAGCGCAGGGCGTCGGGGGGGCGGCGCTGGTTTTCGCGCAGCTCGGTCTCGAAGAAGACGTAGTCGCCGATGTGCCCACCGAGGCGAATGCCGCGCGTGTTCTGCCAGACCGGTACGGTCGCCTCGCGGTCGTCGGTGTCGGTCTGGCGCGCCCGGCCGTAGTCGAAGTAGAGGAGCGGTTCGATCTGCACGGCGTAGTCGTCGCCTTCGGCCGCGAAAAAGTCTTTGCCGTTGCGGTAGAGAAACGGCGCATAGTCGCGCACGAAGGGGACGCCCGGCCCGGGGGCGCGGCCCTGGAAGCGGGCGAGGCGGCGGCGGTCCTCTTCGGTGAGCACGGCCGCGCGCCGGTCGGCGCCGAGCGCATCGAGGCTGTCGAGGTAGCGCTCGGCCTCGTAGGCGCTCAAGGGGCGGTGCGAGAGGTGCGCCTCCGGCAGCAGCCCGCGCGCCTGCCAGCGCAGCAAAAACGGGTGCACGTCGTCGTCGAGCTGGAGGACGCCTTCCGGCTGCGCCCTCGCCGGAGTCGTCCCCGGGGCGAGAACGACGAGGAACGCGAGCAGCAACGCGAGCCGAGCGAGCACAGCGCTGCGGGGGAAACGAGCAAGAAAAGCACGCACGAACAGAAACGGGAACCGAAGGAGAGGAACGAAGCGAGCGGCGTTGCATAGAGCGGGCAAGGCCATTCGTTTTTTGCGCGCGTCCTTGCTTGCGCGTGGCTCGCCGCGAGAACGCCCTGCCGACGCCCGCTTACCAGTATGCGGCGCGCGCCGCCCGGCGCGCAATCCCCGCCGCCTGCTTTCTCACCTAAATCACGCGCGCGCTCCTCGCTCGCCCTCCGCTTCGCCCCTCCTCCCCCTCCGATGATGACGATGCCCTCTGTGCTTTTCGCGCTCGCCTCGCTGCTTCAGCAGTCTTCCTCCTCCTCGTCCCCCGCGCAGCCGGTCTCGTCCGCTTCGACGGGGCTGGAGTGGATGCCCATCGCCAGCGTCGTAGTGCCCGCCGTGCTGCTGGTCGTGCTGGTGTGGTGGGGCCAGCGGAGCCGCGTGTGACGCGTGGAACGTGACGTGTGGAACGCGTGACGCGCGTGAGGAAGCCCGGTCGAAACGCTCGCGCTTCGGTCCTACCGGCAACCCCGTTCAGAAAGCACTGACGCTCGAATTCGCTTTCGACGCTTGCAGGTCAGCAACCTCACGCATCACGCGATACATAACCCAAGTTGTGAGGTATGGCGAAAACCAGTCAAACCAGCGTGTCATCCCGCACTTGATGCGGGATCTCCCTCGGTTTGGCTGCCAATAATCCGAATGAGATTCCGGATCGGGGTCCGGAATGACACAT
>PXTR01000030.1:0-7594 GCA_003023245.1 Bacteroidetes bacterium QS_8_68_15
CATTGCCCGGCTCACCACCTCAAACCACGAGAGCAGCAGCGACGACTTCGTGTACGCAGCGCTGAACACAGGCGGCTTCCGGGTGCTCGACGACGACGTAGACGAGGAACTGTTCCGCCGCACCGAGTACGACTATACGAGCGTCTCGGCCACTGACGAGAGCGACTACCTCTACGCGTCCCGCACGGACGGAAAAGTAGAGGTCTACGAGTTTGACGGCAACGACAGCCCGAGCTGGGACCTCATCGATACGATCAACACTGCCAACTATCAGGACGGGTCGCCCGATGTGCAATCCAACCAGGTGCTGGCGGTAGGCGACTACCTCTACATTGCCAACAGCTCCGGGGGTACTCTCGTGCTGAAGGTAAACGACGGGTCATAGGCCCGTCCGGTAGCCCCGCCCGGCGGACCGCACGGGTAAGACCGCCGGGCTCGCCGGGCGAAGTTGAAGGGGAAAGGGTACTGTCGTTTTCCGGTCGGACAGTTCAGCAACAGCTTCTCTCTACCTCGTGCTGATCAGTGTCGTAGTGAGTCCGGATCTACTGGCAGGCCTTCAGACCTTCGACCGAACCCGGACGCAGGCAGATTAGGACCTCTTACGACAGGATGCGCTGCGCATCTTCGCCGATGCAAGCGGGATCGTTGCGACGCCAGCGCCGAGGGGAGCGTCGACGTCTGCTCGACCTGGGGTCCGAAGAACTGCTTGTGGGCGATAATATGCACTGTTCGAGCGCGGTTCCTTCGATCACGGCCGGCCGCCCGACGCGAATGACGTTCGCCGTCTTCAGGCCGGAGCCTGCGAAGTCCGCGTCGCTCTCGCGGAGAATCTCGTCGAAGCCATCGACGTGCTGGTGCAGCTGCGGCGAGATCATGCACGCCAGCCAGTCGTCGTAAAGGTCCGAGACCTCCGCCAGGAGCAGGGCCGGGCGTAGCTTCCCCGACGTCGCGTCAGTGCGCGGGAAGCGAGCGAAAGAGCGCGACGTGGCCGAGATGCTTCACGAGACCAATTCGTTACGTCATCCTCGGTGTAGGCGGGGCCGTCCTCATCTTCCATGCCGCGCAGGGCCGAAGACACGGGAAGCCGCCCCCCTGCGCGGGCCTCTCGCCGCGCGGGATCTTCCTCCTTCGGCGCGTTCCGCTCCACCGGGTTGCGCTTCGAGCGAGCAAGAATTCTGCGGAGCCGAGCACCTCCGCCTCCGCGGCCCGCAACGGACAAGCGACGCCGCGAGGGGCGTCGCGCGAAACGGCTTGCGCAGCGGCGCGCCCGTTTCGTTTTTGTTTGTAGACGTGCGCGGCAAAGCCACGCCCGCCCTTCCCGCGCAGCCGTGCCGGTGGCGCGTCTCACGTACAGCCGGGCCGCCGGGGCGTCTCTACCTCCGCACTCCCCCACCCCGATGTCCTTCCTCCGCCGCACGGGCCGCTACTTCTGGACGCTTTTGACCAACCTGTACTTCTGGGCCGGGCTGGTGCTGTTGGTGCTGTTGGCGCTCGGGGCGTACATCCTCATAGACGAGGTCGTGATGCCGACGTACACGCGCTACGGCGTCAGCGTGACGGTGCCGGAGGTGACGGGCGTGGAGGCCGATCGCGCGCGCGAGCAGCTCGCCGAACGCGACCTGCGCGCCCAGACGCTCGAAAAGACGTTCAACCCCGACACGGAGCGCGGCGCGGTGATCGACCAAAACCCCGCGGGCGGGCAGGCGGTCAAGCCGGGGCGGCGCGTGTACCTCACCGTCAACACCGGCGAGCAGCCCGTCGTGGCGGTGCCGCGCGTGGTAGACGCTTCGCTGCGGGAGGCCAAGAGCCAACTCCGGGCGTTCGGCTTTACCGTCGGGCAGGTGCGCGAAGACTCGATTCCCTCTCCCTACGAAGGCACAGTCACGCGCCAGCGGCCCGCCGCCGGCGACTCGCTGCCGAAGGGGGCCTCCGTCTCGCTGTGGTACAGCGGAGGGCTCTCGGAGCAGACCGCCACGGTGCCCGACGTGACGGGCCTGACCGTCGAGGAGGCGCGCCGTCAGCTGCGCGGCCGCAAGCTGCGCACGGTGGTCGTGCGCACCGGCGACGGCGACAGAGACGATGGCGACGAGGCAGCAGGGGCGCAACCGTCTCCCTCCGACGCCGACCGGCAGGACCTGAGCGGGATGGAGGTCGTGCGTCAGAGTCGCGCGCCGGACACGCGCGTGCGACAGGGCTTCGAGGTGCGTCTGTTCGTCGGAGGTTGAAGGTTGAACGATGAATGCTCTTCATTTCTTCATCCCATCGAGCAAAGTTCCACGTTCGACCTTCCACGTTCAACCGTCCACGTACACGGCGAAGTCGCCGTCAGTGTCGACGACGACACGCTCGCGAGGCTTGGTCTGGAGCGAGCGGCCCACGTAGTCGGGGCGGATGGGGTACTCGCGGTGCCCGCGGTCGACGAGGATGGCCAGCTGGATGGTGCGCGGGCGTCCGTGCTGGACGAGGGCGTCGAGCGCGGCGCGCGCGGTGCGCCCGGTAAAGAGCACGTCGTCGACCAAGAGCACGTCGCGCCCGGCAATCTCGGAGCGCATCGCCGACTGCTCCTCCGGCGGCTCGCTCCCTGAGAGGTCGTCGCGGTAGGGCGTCGTGTCGAGTTCGCTGACCGGAAGCGGGCGGTCTTCGATCTCGCCGATTTCGCCGGCGACCGCCTCGGCGAGGGCCACCCCGCGCCGCCGGATGCCGACGACCGCCAGATCGGAGGCCCCGCGGTGGCGCTCGACGACTTCGTAGGCGAGGCGCGTGATCGTGCGCTCCACGCGCTCGGGAGAGAGAACGAGCGTCCTTCCCATTTTGGACTGGGGGTTCGGATGTTCGGTTGACGTCGAACGGAGACCGCCCACAACATCGCCCACGGCGCGTGGCGCTCGTTCATTGAAAGCCCGCATTCCCGCGCCCCACACACCCAAACTCCCATGGCCGACGTAGGACGCAACGATCCCTCGCAAGAAACGTCCCCGGCCATGGCGGCGTGGTACGCCTTCTCGGACAAAGACTACGAGGAGCGCCTCGCCCTCGTCGAAGAGCGCCTCGGCGACGACGCCCGGATGGACGACGAGAACGCATTCGAGACGTTCATCGCGCTCTACGACGAAAGCTTCGAGCGCGGTGGACGCGCCCGCGTGACGGCGCTCACCGGGCTGGCCTCGGCCTCCGCGGAAATCTGCGCGGCGCGCTCCGAGGAGATCCAGACTACGTCCGGCACTTTGACCCCGTCGGACGTGTAGACGGCGTACTCCGGGCGGGGACGCCCGTCGCCGGTCGGCCCGTGTTCGCTGGAGGCCAGCACGTGTTCGCTGGAGGCCAGCAGGAGAACGACGTCGCCTTGCAGATCACTGTGATAGACTTTGTGGTACGTCAAAACAAGCCGGCCTCGCGCGTTGGTTTCGATCTTGAACGGGAGGTCATGAAACTGCGGGTCGTCGAGCCAGCGGCTCCAAGCCCACACGCCGGGCGCGGCTTCGTCGGCGGCGGCGGGTTCGGGGTCGTCTGCGTCGTCATGGCAACGTCGCTGAATGGAAAGCTGACGGCTGACCGCTGATCGCTAAACCCTACGCTTCGGCGGCTTCGGCCTCGTCCGTTTCCTCGACGGGCCGGTTGGGGCAGTTCTCGCGCCGGCAGCGGCCGAACATGTTGAGCGAATGGCGGTCAATCTCGAAGTCGTAGATCCCAGCGACCATCTCTTGAACGCTCTGCAGGCGCGGGTCGCAGAACTCGAAGAGCTCCTCGCAGTCCATGCAGATCAGGTGGTCGTGCTGCCAGTAGCTGTAGGCGCGTTCGTAGCGGGCTTGGCTCTCGCCGAACTGGTGGCGCACCACGAGGTCGCACTTCATCAGCAGCTCCAGCGTGTTGTAGACGGTGGCGCGGGAGACGCGCGTGCCGTCCTGCTTGAGGCGAATGTAGAGGTCGTCGGCGTCGACGTGGTCGGAGGTGGCGTAGATTTCCTCCAGCACCGCGAAGCGCTCGGGCGTCTGGCGCTTGCCATGCTCCTTGAGGAAGGTGCGGAAAACCTCCTCGACTTCGTCGAGCGTGTGCTGCGGGAGCGTGGACATGCGCGGCGGCGGGGTCAGTGCGTTCGGGAAACGACTTCGCTCGATACGGCAGCCGCCGGAGCGAACCGCCGTCTCGGAGGGGCGGTTCCTTGTGCTGGTCGTTGGTCGAGGGGGCGGAGCCGAAGCTACGTCTCACCAAATCGGCAGCGCGCGGACGCGGATGCGGTCGCGTTCGAAGACGACCACGCTCCCGCTCTGCAGATCGTTTTTCAGACTCGGAAGGTGAACTCGCAACGTGCTCGCTTGCTTGCTGGGACGCCGGCTGATCTCTCCACGAAAAAGAACGACGGACGGCACGCGGCTTCCCCGCAACGCCAGCAGCGTACCGAAGTCCGTATCCGCCGACACGATGACACGCTCTTCCTCAGAAGCGCGAGCAAAGATGGCCTCGTCGGGAGCGTCGCGCAGACCCGCATCGCGAACGTGCGTAGCGTCGTAGCCCGCCTCCCGCAACGCCTCTGCGACGTGCGCAACGCCTCTGCGACGTGCGGCGAAAGCGCGTTGTCGATGAGAAAGCGCAACGGCACAGGCAAGCGCCCCGATGCGTGTCAGGCAGAGTCAAGAAGCCAACGGCAATGTGCGTTCGCGCGTGGATTCCGCGGCATAGTGCAACGCTTCACGCAGATCACCGCGTTCGAGATCAGGGTGCGCGCCCAAAACCTCTTCCTCACTCATTCCGTCAGCGAGCATGCCGACGACCGTAGCGACCGGGATGCGCAGTCCTCGGATACAGGGCACACCGTCCATTTGTGCGGGGTCCACGGTGATACGTTCGTATTGCATGGGGAGGGCTCGTTGCGGAGCTTGCCTTTGCTGAGGTCGGCGACATGTTGCGTGGAACGGATGCCAATACGAACCGCCGCCTCGGAAGGGCGGTTCCTTGTGCTGGTCGTAGGTCGTAAAAAAGCGGTGTCGAGCTCGACATTGTACTGAGCCGTGAGCGGCCACCTAAACTTTTCGGATCGGATTCGATGAGGCAGGAAAACACACGAACTGATGCTCAAACGTGTGCATCTGGAGCAGCTTCCGGACTATGCGCCGGACTTGAACCCCGACGAAGGCATCTGGCAGTCTCTGAAAAACGTGGAACTCAAAAACGTATGCTGTGAGAAAATCGAGACGTTCAAAAAGCAATTTCGCTTGGCCTTCGAGCGCCTGCGCCACGAGACCGACATCATCATTGGATGCTTCGGATTGGCAGGCCTCGATCTTTAGCTGTCCATGCACAGCTCAGTAAAAGTCAAATCGCAGCGCCGAATTTCACCCGCACACCCTCACCCCGGATACTGCGCGGCCACCTCCATGGCCTTGTCGCGCATCCGTTCGCGCAGGTCCTCCGGCTCAATGACTTCCGCGCGCGTGCCATAGCGCAGGAGCCACCGCGCCACGTAGTCGAGGTTCTCGAAGGAAAAGGTGACCTCCACGTCGCCGCTCTCCTCCAGCTCGCGCTCCTCCTCGATCTGTGCCGGGATGCCGCGGCGGGCCCACTGGTACTCCCGCGCGGTGAAGCGGATGCGGATGCGCCGGTTGGCGGGGCTCTCCTCGCGCTCCTCGAGGTGCGCCTGCAGGTCGAAGCCCTCCGGCAGGTCGAACCACTCCAGCCCCATGACGCTCATCGTCTCGATGCGGTCGAGCCGAAAGTTGCGAATCGCCTCGCGCAGGTGGTCGTAGGCGACGAGGTTCCAGTGGTCGGTGTAGTAGACCAGCCCGAGCGGGTCGACCTTGCGGTCGGTCAGCTCGTCGCGGCTGGGCACGTAGTAGCTCATCTCGAGGGGGTGCTGCTCGGCCACCGCGCGGCTGATGTTGTACCAGCGGCCTTCCTGCTCGCCCGCGTCCTGGAGGGAGTGCAGCCAGTACGGGTCCAGCACGGTGCGGTCGTTGAGCGCGTCGATGAACTCGCGCACCTTCTCGGGCAGCACCTGGCGGATTTTGAGCGCCACCTCGTCGGCGTCTTTGCGGAGGCTCTGCTCGGGCTGGAGCTTGACGAACTCGGTCCCCATCAGCAGCGTCGCCGCCTCGCGGGCCGACAGCATTAGCGGGGGGAGCTGGTAGCCGTCGAGGATCTTGTAGCCGCCGCCCTCGGAGTACGTCAGCGGCACCTCCGCCTCCCCCAGGGCGCGCAGGTCGCGGAAGATGGTGCGCCGGCTCACGCCGAAGTGGTCCGCGAGGTCGCGCGCGCTCATGTCCGAGCGGTTCTGCAAGAGCAGCACCTCGGCGAAGAGGCGCTCGGTGCGGTTGAGCGTGCGCTCTTTGTTCGTCGGCATGAGGCGGGCGTGGCGGCGTTTGAATCGGTCGAACAGGGTTTCCCATACGACACTCGTTTGTCGTGGTTTGGATACGGTCGTGTCACGCACGCCCGGACGACGAGGCACTCGGCGCAGTGGGTCGGCGAGGCGGGGGTGACCTTTTCGATCACCATCGCGGACGCCTCGGTCCGCAGAAAGCGTCTGCGCAGCAGGTTCAGAAGAAGCGGTAGCCGCGCCGTCGGCTACGCTTGCTCTGCGAGGCGCTCGTCCAGCAGCGTTCCCGCCCGCCGGCGGATCTCCTCCTCGCTGACCGGCAGCATTGCGCTCGGGGTGATGACCAGGTGCACCTCACGGTCATTCATGTCGAGCCGTCCGTCGGCGACGGTCGTCATGAAGCGCTCGACCTTGAAGCGCACGCGGTCGTCGCCGTCCCACCACGTCTCGGCACCGAATTCGTCTTCGAGATCCTGCGCAGCCTCGCCGGCGCGCGTGCGGATCTCGTCTTTGCTGAAGGAATGCGGACGCGTGATTTCGATGTCGGCCATCGGAGTTCGGCTTCGGGTTTGGGGTTTTCGGTTTCGGGTTTCTCAGGCTCCCCCCACACTCCCACGCTCCCACACTCCCGCGCTCAATAGCCGGGGAAGCGGCGGATGTTGTCGGCGTCGACGCGCTCGGCCTCGAAGTCGCCGGTGATCTGCACCTCGAAGGGCGCTCCGCCGGACGTGCGCTCCGCGCGGGTGCGACGGAAGTGGAAGGTGCCCTTCACGCGGTCGTCGGAGATGGAGGCGACGCGCAGCTGCCCCTCGCGGGCGTAGTAGAGCGCCAGAAGCGGACTGCCGAACCGGAGGCGAGCGGCGCCGGCAAAGAAACGCTCCCGCTCCGGCAGCGCATCGCCCTTCGGGAGCCTCAGGTCGTAGCGCCCCGGCGACGGCACGGCCTCGCGCCCCCACGCCAGGAATACGCCCTCGTCGGAGCTCGGGTCTTGCTGGGAGAAGGGAAATAGCTCGATGACGAAGCCGCCCTCTCCACCGGCGGAAAAGAGCGCCTGCCCGTCGAGGCGCCCGACGCGCTGCCCATCGTCGAAGACGCGGGCCCGGAACGTCCCGTCCTCGCCGCCGTCGCCGCCGCCGGAGTCGCAGGCGACCGGCCCGCCGACGAGAAGCATCGCCGCGCCGACCGCCAGAAGCAGGGCGCACCGACGGCAAATACCGGCGCGACGGGCGTCGGGAGCGGGGGAATCCATTGGAAAAACGAGCACGCTGCTCCTCGGATGATCTC
>PXTR01000030.1:7755-19610 GCA_003023245.1 Bacteroidetes bacterium QS_8_68_15
TCCGGGAGACCTGGGCGCTCCTGTTTCTTTTCGCTTGCTTTTTCTCCTCTCCTCTTCTCTCGCTCTCTGTGCTTGACATGAAACGAATTTCCACGCTCACTTTCATTTTTCTGGTCGGGTGCTTGTTGGGCGCCGTTCCTTCGGCAGCGCAGCAGCAGGAGGAGGCGCGCACGATCACCGGCACGGTGACCTCCGCCGAGGACGGGCGTACCCTGCCCGGCACGTCGGTGCTGGCGGTCGGCACCGAAAGCGGCACGGCCACCGCCGCCGACGGCTCCTACATGCTGGAGGTGCCCGCCGCGGCCGATTCGCTGCGCTTCTCCTTCGTGGGCTTCGGCGCCAAGACGGTCGCCATCGCCGGGCGCTCCGAGATCGACGTC
Organism: Bacteroidetes bacterium QS_8_68_15; assembly: GCA_003023245.1. The sequence continues at coordinate 8,136 of PXTR01000030.1, forward strand.
GCGCTCTCGCCGAACACGAAGGCGATGGAAGAGGTCGTCGTCGTGGGCTTCGGCGAGCAGCGGCAGCGCGAGCTGACGGGCAGCATCTCGCAGGTGACGGCCGAGGAAATTCAGGACGTCCCGGCCAGCAGCTTTCAGCAGGCGATGCAGGGCAAGGCCGCCGGCGTGCGCATCAGCAAAAACAACGGCAAGCTCGGGCAGGGCATTCAGGTGCGCGTGCGTGGCTCCGCGTCCGTCTCGGCGGACAACCAGCCGCTTTACATCGTCGACGGGGTGCCGGTGACTACGACCAACCTCTCGGGCAACGGCGCGGCGACCAACCCGCTCGCGCAGCTCAACACGAGCGACATCCAGTCCGTCCAGGTGCTCAAAGACGCCTCGGCGGCGGCCATCTACGGCGCGCGCGCCTCCAACGGCGTCGTCATCATCGAAACCAAAGACGGCTTCGAAGGCGGCACGCAGATCACGGCCGACGTGCAGCGCACCTGGAGCACGCCGACCAACCGGGTCGACATGCTGAACGCCGAGGAGTACGTCGACTACTACACCGAGGCGGCGCGCAACGGCGCCGCCTACCGCTACGAGAACAACATTGGCAACTATCGTGACGACTTCGCCAGCAAGCAGGCGGCCATCGACGCGGAGCTGGGCTACGTGCGCGGCGTCTTCGACTTTTTGTCGCAAGGCACCGACTGGCGCGACCTCGACGTGCAGAGCGACTGGCAGGAGCAGGCCTTCCGCGACGACGCCGGGGGCACGAAGGTCGACCTGAGCGCGCGCGGCGGCGGGGAAAATACGACGTTCTACCTCTCCGGCTCCTACAACGAGCAGCGCGGCATCCTCGTCCGCGACAACTACGACCTGATCTCCGGCAACGTCAAGGTCGACCACGACCTCTCCGACCGCTTCAACGTCGGCGGCAAGCTGAGCCTCTCGCGCTCGCTCAACACGCGCCTGCCCAACGACAACCAGTTCTCCACGCCCATCCAGCTGATCGCGCAGCCGGCCATCTCGCCGATCTACGCGCCGCAGACCGAGGGCGTCGAAATGGAAGAAGGATACCTTTCGGAATACCAGCCCTCCGAGGACTTCAACCAGAACACCCTCTACCTCAACAACCTCATCTACGGGGACAATGCGAGCTACGAAACGACCTCCTTTCGCAGTATCGGCAACGCCTACGTCGAGGCGGACGTGCTCCCGAAGCTGACGTTCCGCAGCCAGTTCGGCCTCGACCTCCTCGACCAGAACGAGGACCTTTACCACAACAGCACCATCGAGCCGAGCACCAACGGCTACGGCTACAACAGCTGGGACCGCGTGATCAACTACAACTCCAGCAGCTACTTCACCTACACCGAGGACGTCCTCGGCGACGAGAACCTCGAAGCCACCGCCGGGGTCGACTTTCAGGGCGTCGACCGCAACGGGTCGTTCGTGGAGGGAGAGCAGTTTCCCAACGACGACTTCCAGCAGGTCGCCAGCGCCGGGGAAATCGTCGGCGGCGAAAGCTACGAGACGGGCTATCGCTTCCTGGCCTTCTTCGGGCGCGCCAGCTACAGCTTCGACGACAAGTACCTGCTCAAAGTGAGCGGACGCTACGAAGGCTCCTCGCGCTTCGGGGAAAACAACCGCTACGGCTTCTTCCCGGCCGCCTCCGCCGGCTGGATCATGACCGAGGAGCCGTTTCTTTCCGACAGCGACGTGGTGAACTTCCTGAAGCTGCGCGCCAGCTACGGCCTCACCGGCAACGCCGGCATCGGCAACTTCGACGCGCGCGGCCTCTGGGACGCCACCAGCTACGGCGGGCGCTCTGGGATCCTCCCCTCACAGATTCCCAACCCCGACCTGAAGTGGGAGCGCAGCGCGCAGCTGGACGTGGGGCTGGACTTCGGCTTCTTCGACGACCGCATCAACGGGGAGATGGACTACTACATCAGGAACACCGACAACCTGCTTTTGGACGTGAACGTGCCGGCGACGACCGGCTTCCTCACGCAGACGCGCAACGTCGGCGCGCTGACCAACCACGGCTTCGAGCTGCTGCTGAACACCGACAACCTGCGCGGTGACTTCACTTGGTCGACCAGCCTGAATCTCTCGATCAACCGCAACGAGATCACCGACCTCAACGGTCAGGTTATCGAAGGCGGTGCCATCAACCGCGCCATCGAGGGCGAGCCCATCGGCGTTTTTTACGGCCGGGAGTACGCCGGCGTCGACCCGCAGAACGGCGACGCGCTCTACTACGTCAACGAAAAGAACGACGAGGGCGACGTCATCGACGGGGAGACGACGACCAACGACCCCAACGCGGCCAACCGCGTGGTCCTGGGGCAGCCGCAGCCGGACTTCTCCGGCGGCCTGGGCAACCAGTTCTCCTACGCCGGCTTCGGCCTGAACGTGTTCTTCAACTACTCCTACGGCGGGAAGATCTACGACGCCGGCGGCAACTTCAAGACCTCCAACGCGCGCTTCTTCGACAACCAGCACGTCTCCCAGCTCGACGCCTGGCAGGAGCCGGGCGACCAAACCGACGTGCCGGAGGCGCGCCTCGGCCTCTCCAACGGCGACGTCGAGTCGAGCCGGTACCTCTACGACGGCTCGTACGTGCGCCTCAAGAACGTGACGCTCGCCTACACGCTGCCGCAGAGCCTGACCGGCCGCATCGGCGCGAGCAAGGCGCGCCTCTACGTCACCGGCGTCAACCTGCTGACCTTCACCGACTACCGCTGGTGGGACCCGGAAGTCAACGCCGACTACCTCGCCGAAGACAGCAATCTGAGCCTGGGCAACGAGTTTTACTCCGCCCCGCAGGCCCGCAAGATCAGCACCGGCGTGCGCCTCACGTTCTGACGTGTTGCGTTGCGTGATGCGTGTCGCGTGATGCGTGTCGCGTGATGCGTGTCGCGTGATGCGTGTCGCGTGATCCGTGATGCGTGAAAGAACGGGCATGGCTCCGTTTCCCCCGCCCCCCTGCACTCCCCATACTCCCAACCTCATGAACACGACGCTTCCGCTTCGCTCGCTGCTTCCGCTGCTCGCCGCTGTCGCACTCGCGGTGGCGGCCACCACTACCACCACCGGCTGCGACAGCCTGCTCGATACCGAGCCGTCGCAGTCGATCAGCGAAGAGCGTGCCCTTTCGTCGCCGCAAAACGTAGAAGCCGCTCTCTCCGGCGCGTACAACGCGCTCTCCAACGCCGACCTCTATGGCGGGCAGATCTTCATGAATGCCGACCTGATGGCCGACAACGGCGAAGTCTTCTGGGACGGCACCTACGAGCAGCCGGCGCAGTTCTGGAACAAGAACCTCTTCGTCAACAACGCCTTCGTCGCCGACGAGTGGAACGAAGCCTACGAGACCATCAACATCGCCAACAACGTGCTCAGTGCGCTCGATCAGTTCGAGGATGAGGAGCGCCGCACCCGCGTCGAGGGGGAGGCGCGTTTTCTGCGCGGGCTGATGTACTTCGAGCTGGTGCGCCTCTTCGCGAAGCCCTACGACGCGGTCGACCCGTCGGCGGCGCTCGGCGTGCCTATCGTGCTCGAGCCCACGCGCAGCATCAGCGACGAGGACAACGTGGAGCGCGCCTCTATGGACGTCGTCTACGAGCAGGTCACGGCCGACCTCGAAGCCGCGCGCGAGCAGCTGGGGAGCAGCGCCAACAAGTACGTCGCCGACACCTACGTCGCCAGCGCCGTGCTCTCGCGCGTGCATCTCACCCGCGACGAGTACGAGGCCGCCGCCCGCGCAGCCGACCGCGTCATCGCCTCGGGCGACTTCTCCCTGATGGAGACCTTCGCCGGGGCGTTCAACAACGGGAGCGCCGTCGCGGAGTACGTCTTCGCTGTGCCCATCACCACTCAGGACGGCGTCAATGAACTGAACACCTTCTACGGCTCCGGCTCGCAGTCCGACCCCAACGGCGGCCGCGGCGACATCAGCATCACCGACGAGCACGTCGCGCTCTACGGGGACGGTGACGCGCGCGGCAACTTCTTCTACATCGATGAGTCCGACGGCGACGCCCGCCGCACGAGCAAGTGGAAGGGCGACGAATCGACCGGGGCGGATATTCCGGTGATTCGCCTGGCCGAGATGTACCTCACACGCGCCGAGGGCAACTTCCGCGCCGGCACCGAGATCGGCGCCGCGCCCATCGCCGACATCAACCGCATTCGGGACCGCGCCGGGGCAGATAGCCTCGACGCGTCGAATCTGACCGCCGAGCGGATCTTCGAAGAGCGCAAGCTGGAGCTGATGTTCGAGGGCCACCTCCTGCACGACCTGCAGCGCACCGAGCGCTCCGTCGGCAGCATTCCCTACGACGCCAACGCGCTCTTGTACCCGATCCCGCAGCGCGAGATGGACGCCAACCCCAGCCTCACGCAGAACCCCGGCTACGGGTCGTGATGCGGATGCCGCGTGATGCATGTCGCGTGATGCGTGATTCGTGATGCGTGATTCGTGACCGTTGCGTCGATCGTGGTCTGTCACGGGGGCTTCGGTCTTAGAGCTTGGGTTTTCGGTCTGAAAATCCAAGCCCAAAGCCCCAGGACCGACGTCCCAGGCCCCTTTTCTCCCGAACGAACCCCCCACGGTTTTCCCTCAATGCCTCGCCTCTTGCCGCACTGCTTCGTTTCACGGCTCGCCCTGCTGCTTCTTTTTGCTGCTTCCTTTTCTCTTCTTTCCGGGCCGGCGCACGCGCAACAACAGAAGCAGGGGGCCGAGCGGCTGCCCATCGAGGCAAACCGGAACTGCTCGTCGGAGTGGGAGGCACGCATGGCGTTCGGGCTGTGCCCCGACGGCGCGTTTAGCTTCTATGCCGCCGGCGACTACCGCCCCGACGTGCCGCGGCCCGACAGCACCTTCGGCTACCCGCTGGGCAGCTGGCACACGACCTACGGGCGCATGGAGCAGTACCTGACGGACCTCGAAGCCGCCGCGCCGGAGCGCGTGGAGGTCTTCGACTACGGGGAGAGCGTCGAGCAGCGCACGCTCCATCTCACCGCCGTCGGCAGCGAAGAGACGATGCAGCGCCTCGACGACGTGCGGCGCGGCCTCCAGCGCCTGGCCGACCCGCGCAACACCTCGCCCGCCGAGGCGGAGCGCCTGGCCGCCGACCTGCCGGTGGTCGTCTGGGTCAACGCGGCCAACGACGGCAACGAAACGGCGGCCTTCGAGGCGGCGATTCAGCTCGCCTACCAGCTCGCCGCCGGCGAGGACGAGCGCACGCGCCGGATGCGCTCCGAAACGCTCGTGCTCATCAACATGGCGCACAACCCCGAGAGCCAGGCGCGCTTCGCGGCATTCTACAACGCCTTCGCCGGCGGCGACGCCGACCCGGCGGCCCTGGAGCATGACGCGCCTTGGGGGATGAACACCAACAACAACCACTACCAGATCGACCTCAACCGCGACGCCCTCGCCCTCACCCAGCCCGAGACGCGCGCCGTGGCCGCCGCCCTCCAGCGCTGGCGCCCGCAGGTCTTCGCCGACCTGCACGGGCAAACCACGCAGTACTTCTTCCCGCCCAACGCCACGCCCGTCAACCCGCTCTTTCCCGACCAGCTCGACCGCTGGATCGAGACCTTCGGGGAAAACAACGCCGCGGCGTTCGACCGCTACGGCTGGAGCTACTACACGCGCGACGTCTTCGACCTCTTTTACCCCGGCTACTGGGACAGCTACCCCAGCCTGCACGGCGCCACCGGCATGACCTACGAGACCGACGGCGGCGGCGGCAAGGGGGTACGCTGGCGCCGCGGCGACGGCACGGTGCTGACGTTCAGGGACGGCATCGCGCATCACTTCGTCGCCAGCCTCTCGACCATCGAGACGGCCGCCGAGAACCGCGAGGCCCGTCTCGAAAGCTACTACGACTACTTTGCCAGCGCCCTGGAGGAAGGCCGCGACGACCGCATGCAGTCGGTCGTGCTGCCGTTGACGGAGGGGGAAGAGCCGGCCGCCGTGCGCCTGGCGACGACGCTTCTGCGCCACGGCATCACGGTGCGCCGCACCACCGCCGCCGGCGACGTGACCGGCCACGGCTACCTCGACAGCGGCGGCGACGATGACGACGAGACCGAGCGCCGCGTGCCCGCAGGCAGCTTCGTGGTGGACCTCGCGCAGCCGAACTACCGCCTCGCCAAGATGCTGCTCGCCCCAGAGATCCCGCTGCCGGAGGGCTTTCGCCAGCAGGAACTGGCCCGCTACGCGCGCAACCTGCGCCTCGCCCCGCAGGAGCGAGAGGGCCACGCCTTCTACGATGTGACCTCCTGGAACCTGCCGCTGGCCTTCCACGTCACGGAGGCGTTCTGGACGGAGGAGCGCGCCGAGTTGCCCTCCGAGCCGGTGCGCTCGCCCGAGGACGTGTCGCAGGTGAGCGGCGGGACCGACGGGCGCGCCCGCAGCGCCTACGTGTGGCGCCCCTCCGGCACCGGGGCCGTGCAGCTCCTGGCGCGCCTGCAAGGGGAAGACTTCAACGTGGCCGTCAGCCGCCGCCCGCTCGTGGTGGCCGACGAGGAATTTCCGCGTGGCTCGTACGTGGCGCGCGTGAACCGCAACCCCGACGCGCTCCACGAACGCATCGACGCGCTGGCCCGCGAGGCGGGAGTGGACGTGCGCGCCGCCGCGACGGCCTACCCTGAGCGCGGCCCCACCGGCACCGGCTCGGAGGCCGTGCGCAACCTGCGCCCGCCGCGCATCGGCGTGCTCGCCGGCGAAGGCGTCTCGACGACCTCCTACGGCGCGCTCTGGTACTTCCTCGAACGGCGCATCCACCAATCCTTCACGGCGCTTCGCGCCGAGGACCTCGCCGGCGTCAACCTGCGCCGCTTCGACGTGATGATCCTGCCGGACGGCGGCTACGACCCGCTCGGCGAGCGCGCCACCGACAAACTCGAAGGCTGGGTCGAACGCGGCGGCGCGCTCATCGGCTACGCCGGCGGGGCGCGCTTCCTCACCGCCGAAGGCTTCGCCGACTATGCCGCGCCCGACACCGGCGCGCTCTCCCCCGACACGGTGCGTGCCCTGCGCCGCCGCGCCGACGCCCGCCTCTCGGGGACCACGCCGGAGAACCTGCCGCCTGCGCCCAGCCGGGCGGCCCGGCCCGGCCACACGCTCGCCGTGCCCGGCGCCTTCCTGCGCGCCCAGTTCGACGGCGGCCACTGGCTAACCTTCGGCTACGACGAACGCGAACTGGCGCTCCTTTCCACCAACCGCCCGCTGCGCCCCACTCGCAACGGCGCCACGCCCGTCCGCTACGTCGACGCCGGCCGCGAGACTCTCGAAGTCAGCGGCTTCACCTGGCCGGACAACACGCGCCGCACCTACGCCGGCGCGCCCTACGCCACCGTCGACGCCGTCGGCGACGGGCGCGTCATCCGCCTGGCCGAGGATCCGGTCTTCCGCCTCGTCTACGACGGCCCGGCGCAGCTGCTGACCAACGCCATCTACCTCGGCGCGCGCGGACGCAGCAGCTCTTCGGCGTACTGACTTCGGCGTACCGGCGCGTTTCTTCTCGTCGCGTGAGTGCCTTTTTTGCGAGCGTACGAGGTCGGCGCGGGAAGGGGGCGTATTGCGTGATGCGTGATGCGTAAGGTTGCTTTTTGCTGACGACCGAAGAGGATTCGAGCGTCGATGCTTTCTGAACGGCCTTGCCGGTAGATCCGAGCTGCAAGCGAGTCGGCACACACTACTGCGCTGTCGAGCGTGATTCTTGGCCCTCCGAGGAGGTTCTGCCACGAAGCTTCGACGACGGGCGACCGACGACGCCACGCCGCTCCGCGTCGTCGGTCCTCTATCGTCCACCGTCTTTTTCAGGCTGCTCAGGGCACCGCAGGTAAGCAGAGACCGCTACTCAAATAGTGACGAGACACAGCAATACGCACTACGCAACACGCCATGGAACGCCTTCTCACGACACTGCTTCTTCTCTTGTCGCCGGCGGCCGCGGCCTTCGGGCAGTCTGCGACCGACGCGTGGAGCATCAAAGACGTGCTCAACCAAAAGGGCCTGCGCAGCGTCAGCATCGCGCCGGAGGGGGAACGCGTGCTCTGGGTGAAGACCACGCCCGACTTCGAGAAAGACCATACCACTTCTGATCTGCACCTCACCTACCTCGACGACCCGCACGGCGCCGAGGAGCCGCAGACCGTCCGCCTCACGCGCACCGGCGACAACCGCTCCCCGGCGTGGAGCCCGGGCGGCGAGTCGATCGCGTTCGTTTCCGAACGGAGCGTGCCGGGAGCGGAAAGCGGCGAGGAAGCCGGCAGCGGCAACGCGCAGGTCTGGCTTCAGGACCCGCGCGGCGGCGCCCCGCGCCCACTCACGCGCCCGAAAAACGGCTTCGAAAACGGCGTCGAGGAGTTCGCGTGGCTGAGCGACGAGCGCCTCGCCGTCGTCGCCCGCGAGAAGACGACGCGCTACGAAGAGCAGAGCGCCGAGACCGATGACGACGCCCTTGTCGTCGAGGACACGACCGAGTTTTACCCCCGCCGCCTCTTCGCTGTCGAGGCCGAGACCGGCGAGGTCGAGCGCCTCACCACCGGCGACGGCCACGTCGAGGACTTCGCCGCGGCCCCCTCGGGGCGCTACCTCGTGTACTCAGTGCGCTTCTCCCCCATCACCGCCGACGCGCGAAACCAACCGCAGCAGTACCTGCTCGACCTGCGCACCGGCGAGCGCGAAGAGATTTTCTCCAAGCAGTACGTCGACCCGTCCAACTTCAAGTGGACCCTCAGCGGGGACGGCTTCTACGCCACCGACAGCCGCGCCTCCGACCCCGAGCACGAAGGGGCCGGCATCACCGAGCTGCACTACTTCGACGCCGATGCGCGCGAGCACGAGAAGGTCCCCCTCGGCTGGGACAAGGGTCTCGGCTACGGCGGCTACGCCATTACCGAGGGCGGCGTCCACGTGCAGCTTGCCAACGGGCCGCGCATGAAGCCGCGCTTCCTCCGCAAAGGCGACGGCATGACGTGGACGCGCGCCCCGGTCGATGAGCGCCGCCTGCGCCACAGCACCTCCGTCGACGTCGGGCCCGGCGGCGAAACCATCGTCTTCGACTACTCCCGCCCGGACTCCATTCCGCGCTACTACGTCGCGCGCTACCGGCGCGGGCAGGTCAGCGGCGGCGAAGAGCTGGTCGAGCTGAACGGCTACCTTCAGGAAAAGCCGATGCCGAAAGCCGAGGTCGTCCGCTGGGAAGGCGCCCGGAACGACACGGTCAACGGCATTCTGTACTACCCGCTCGTCACCGTCATCCACGGCGGGCCCAGCGGGGTGGACCTCGACGCCTGGCGCCTGGGGTGGACCGTCTTCGCGCCGCTCTGGGCGCAGCGTGGGGCCTTCGTCTTTCGCCCCAACTATCACGGCTCCAGCAACCACGGGCTGGATTTCGTCGAGTCGATTAAGGGGCGCTACTACGAGCTGGAAATTCCCGACATCGTGAAGGGCATCGACCACCTTGCCGCCGAGGGCAAGGTGGACCGCGACTCCCTGGGCGTCATGGGCTGGTCGAACGGGGCGATTCTGACGAACCAGCTCACCACCGAGCACCCCGAGATGTTCGAGGCCGCCGCGCCGGGGGCCGGCGACGTCAACTGGATCAGCGACTACGGCAACTGCTCCTTCGGCGTGCGCTTCGACAACTCCTACTTCGGAGGCGCGCCCTGGAACAATATCGAAACGTACATCGACAAAAGCCCGCTTTTCGAGATGGACAAGGTGCGCACGCCTACGCTCATCCAGTTCGGCGACAGCGACAAAACCGTGCCCACCGAGCAGGGCTGGCAGCACTACCGCGCCCTCCAGCAGATCGGCAAGGCGCCCGTGCGCTTCATCCTGTACCCCGACGAGGGGCACGGGCTGGGTCGCCTCTCGCACCAGCGCCGCAAGATGGAAGAAGACTTGGCGTGGATGGACACCTACCTCTTCGGCGAGACCTCGATGACGGAACGCGTGGCCGACCGACGGCTCCCCGACGACGCCCCGCTCGCGCGCCTGGAGCGCACGAAAGCCATCGCCCGCACCGACGGGGGACCCTACGGCGAGCGCGTCGGCGGCGTGCTCGCGCCCGAAACCGTCCCGTTCGGCGACACGCTGAGCGCCGGTCGCTTCGAGGTGACGCGCGCGCAGTGGCAGGCGTTCGACGACGACTACGACGCGCCGCCCGGCACCGAGAATTACCCCGTCACGGGCCGCTCCTTCGCCGAGGCGCAGGACTACGTCGCGTGGCTGCGCGAGCAGACGGGGCGCCCCTACCGTCTGCTCACGAAAAACGAGCACCGCACCCTCGCCGAAAGCGCGAGCGGCGACGACGAGAACGACCTCAGCTACTGGACCGACTACGCGCCCACGCCCGGCGAGCGCGAGGCGCTCAAAGCCCGTCTCTCGACCGTCGCCCCCGACCGCCTGCTGATGCCCGTCGGCAGCCGCCCGCCGGGCTACGCCGACCGCGAGGGGGCGCCGCTCGTCTTCGACCTGGGCGGCAACGCCGCCGAGTGGACGCTCCAAGACGACGGCAGCGGCGGCACCGTCACGGGCGCCTCCACCGTCACCCTCGCCGACGAGAAAGCCGCTACTCCGCTCGACACGCCGCCGCCCGCGTTCACGGGCCTGCGCGTGGCCGTGGAGTAATACCGATTTGCATCTGCCTGCCGGGCAGACGTTCGAGATCGACCGCGCCGTACGTAGACGAGTCGTGAGCGGTTGAGAGTGGAAGGAGGACGGTTTTTCAGGCCGGCCCCGCTTCGAGCCAGCGGGAACGGTTGCCAGTAACCCGTAGGGGCACGATACATCGTGCCCGAACCCCGGTCCAACGCCTCGCCGGAAGCGCGCAGCTGCGGAAGAAAGCAAGGCACAGCGGGTTTACGCGCCTCCGCGTCGGTTAGTATCTTGCATTTTCACCGCTCTGCCGCGTTTCGTCTGCCGTCATGGCCCGCCCGCTTCGGTTTCTGCTCGTCCTCGCGTTTCTTTCGCTGGCCGCTCCCGTAGGACAGCACGCCGCGGCGCAGCCGGCCTCCGCGGAAGCCCACGGCGCGGCCCCGCAGCTCCAGACGCCCGCCGCGTTTCTCGGCTACGCCCTCGGGGAGCGCTTCACGCCGCCGCACCGCGCGGCCGCCTACGTGCGCCACGTCGCCGCGGCCAGCCCGCGCGCCCAACTTCAACGCTACGGCACCACGCACGAGGGGCGCCCGCTCCAACTCGTCACCCTCTCTGCGCCGGAGAACCTCGCAAACCTGGACGCCCTCCGCCGCGCGCACCTTCGCGTGACCGGCCTGGCAGGCACGGGCGCGAGTGAGCGCGAAGGGGAGCGGCCCGAAAAACCCCAAACCCCGAACCCAAAACCCCAAACCCAAAACCGCCCCGCCATCGTCTGGCTCAGTTACAATGTGCACGGTGACGAAGCCGTCGGCACCGAGGCCGCCCTGAAAACGCTCCACGCCCTGGCCGACCCGCAGAACGAA
>PXTR01000046.1 GCA_003023245.1 Bacteroidetes bacterium QS_8_68_15
GAAGCCGAGGCGCTTGGCGTCGGCGGTGGCGTGGTGGCCGGTCAAGACGCCGCGCTCTTCGAGCTTGCGCAGCCGCTCGGAGACGGCCGGCACCGAGAGATCGACCGCCTCGGCCAGGTCGGTGCGGCTGGTGCGCCCGTCTTCCTGAAGCAGGTTGAGCAGGTGAGCGTCGATGTCGTCGATGCGGTGCGCCACGCGGGTCTCGCCTTTCGAGTTTTTTTGCCTTTCTTGCCAAGCAACTGCAACGTGATGATATGATTTTGTTAGGCTGAAAAGCAAACTCGCCTAAAACAATTAACGCATGATTTAAATTTTGAGGTGAGGTATTTTCTCCGAAAGTGTGTCCCTCGCCCTGAAATCCGATACGGGATTTTTAGCAGACAGGGCTTCTCATTGAGGAAGGGCCGTTTAATGGGCATGAGCGCCTATAATTGCCTGTTCACAACTCCCTGAAATGGGAAATATGTCTTCACCCATTGGGTGAAATGGAAAAATACACCTAACATATTGATGCACTATTTAAGGACTTCTTTTTCATTCTCTATATCGCATTTCAGGTAAAAAAGCGCTCCTTGCATAGCAGACCGCTTCTGTGCTATCATGGAAGCAAATGTAGCGCTGCGGCGACGCGCCTGCGTGGATTCTCCGTCTTCGCTCTCGCCTTCGACGTGTCATGAGCACCGCCCGCCCCGACGCCCCCCGCTGCTCGTTTTGCGAGCGCCCGGCCGGCGAAGTCGATTCGCTGGTGGCCGGGCCGGAGGTCTACATCTGCGACCGCTGCATCGACGACGCCGCCGGCATCGTCAATGGCGAGCGCGAGCAGTCGGAACGCGTTGCCGCCGAGCACGCCCTCGCGCAGCCGCTGCCCCCGCCGCACCGCCTCAAGGGGCTTCTCGACGAGCACGTGGTGGGGCAGGAAGAGGCCAAACGGATCCTGTCGGTAGCCGTCTACAACCACTACAAGCGGGTGCGCCACACCGGCGATGCGTCCGATTTGCCGTCGTCGGCGGGCCGTTTCCCCGAGAGCGGCGATCTGGCCGACGTCGAACTCGAAAAGTCGAACGTGCTGCTCGTCGGGCCGACGGGCACGGGCAAGACGCTACTGGCGCGCACGCTGGCGGACCTGCTGGACGTGCCCTTCTGCATCGCCGACGCTACGACGCTCACCGAGGCCGGCTACGTCGGCGAAGATGTCGAGTCGATCCTGTCACAGCTGTTGCAGGCGGCGGACTTCGACACCGACCGGGCCGAGCGCGGGATCGTCTACCTCGACGAGATCGACAAGCTCACGCACCGGCGCGCCGGGGCGTCCGTCACGCGCGACGTATCGGGGCAGGGCGTGCAGCAGGCGCTCCTGAAGCTGCTGGAGGGCACCACCGCCGGCGTTCCGCCCGAGGGCGGGCGAAAGCACCCCGAGCAGCCGCTCGTCCAGATCGACACGACGGGCATTCTCTTCATCTGCGGCGGGGCCTTCGGCGGGCTCGAAGACCTCATCGAGCAGCGGCTCTCGCGCCAGGCCGGCGTCGGCTTTCGCGCCGCCGCCGCCGACGACCGCGCGTCCGAGACGCGCCGCGCCAGCGGCGACGCCGGCAGCCGCAGTGCGCTGATGCAGACCACCCCCGAAGACTTGCTCGCCTACGGCTTCATCCCGGAGCTGGTGGGCCGCCTGCCGGTGATCGGGACGCTGGAGGCGCTCTCTCCGCGCGCGCTGCGGCGCATCCTCACCGACCCCCAGAACGCCCTCGTCAAGCAGTACCGCAAGCTTTTTGCTCTCGACGACCTCGAGCTCGCCTTCGACGAGGCGGCCCTCGAAGCGGTCGTGGAGCGCGCAAGGACGCTGGGGACGGGGGCGCGCGGGTTGCGCGCCGTGCTCGAAGAGGTGATGCTCGACATCATGTTCGCGGTGCATCAACGCGCCGGCGCCCCGGCGCGCTGTCGCATCACGCGCGGCGTGGTCGAGAACGGCGACGCGCCCGTCTACGAACCGCTTTCGGAAGGGACGAGCGCAGACGAGTCGGAAGCGCCGGCCCCCGAGCGTCCGCCGAGCTGGGGACGGCGGGCGTGAGGAGGGCGGCCGACCGCAGGCGCTCAGCCCGAAAAGGATCTGCCTCGCCGCGCTGCGTGGATCGAACGCCCCCGGCACAGCGTTGAGGGAGTTCGCCTGCTGTTTTCTTCTTCGCCGCGCCCGTCGTCGTCGCCATGAGCAAGTCGGACTCGTCGTACCGGGCGCGTGTGGAGTCGCGGCTGCGCTACTACGTCGGCGGCCTCGTGCGCGAGCTGGGGACGAAGAACGTCTTCCTCTTCGCGCAGGCCATCGCCTTCAAGGTGCTCATCACCATCGTGCCCATCGTCGTTCTGGTGACGGGGCTGCTGGGCAACGTGTTGCGCTACCGGGAGCCCTTTTCGGCGGTTTCGCGCTTCGTGCTCGGCTTTTTGCCGGCCTACGAAAGCGAACAGCTGCTGGAATTTCTGGGCGCATTTCAGGACGCCAGTGGGACCTTCCTGAGCGTCGGCACGGTGGGCCTGGTCCTGGCGGCCATGACGCTGGCGACGACCGTGCGCCTCGCTGTCGCCAGCGCCTTCGAGCAGGATTGGAACGAGCCGCGCCCGCTCGTGGGCGGCTACATCTTCGACCTGCGCATGGTCGCGCAGGTGGGCGGGCTCTTTCTGCTGACGGTGGGGCTCTCGTTTCTGGCGCAGGCGCTCAACGCCGAAGGGCTCGAGCTGATGCGGCGGCTGGGCCTGGAGCAGGAGTTGCGCACCGGCTGGCGCAGCGTCTTCAGCGCGCTCTCGCTGGCCGTGCCGTTCCTGGTCAGCGCTGCGATGTTCTTTCAGCTCTTCTACTTCACTCCGGTGCCGCATCCGCCGTGGAGCAGCGCGCTGATCGGGGCGTTCGTCACGGCGGCGCTCTGGGAGGCGGCCAAGTACGGCTTCACCCTCTACGCCACCGTCGTCGGCACCTTCAGCTACCAGAGCGCCGCCGACGGCATGGCCGCGCTGACCGGCGGCTTCGGCCTGGTGATCGCCTTCGTGCTGTGGGTGTACTGGTCCGGCATCGTGCTGATGGTCGGCGCGGTGATCGCCTCGCTCCACGAGCAGTGCCACCGCCTCCGCAAACGCACCGAGCGCGCCGCCTCCCTCGCCGGCAGCGACAAGCTCGACGCCGCCGCCCGTGAACGCCCCGACAACGGAGAAGCGCGGCCGCCCGCGAAGCGTCGTTCTGAGAACGCGATGCGGCCTTCCGCTGAAGACGCCCCCGGGAAAGACGCCTCCGCAGAAGAAGCGAGCACGCGTTCCGCCGGCGCGTCCCCGTGAGCCGGTCGGTCCACGGATTCCGGTCGGTCCACGGATTCCGGTCGGTCCACGGATTCCGGTCGGTCCACGGATTCCGGTTGGCACGCGGATTGCAGCTGTGGTATGTTCAGCAGAAAGGGAATTCGGGTCGCCTGCGCCCGCTTCGCTGATCGCCCCCTCGTTTCTCCCCGTCGTCCTTGCCGTTCGCCTGTGGAGCGTCGTCGCTTTGCCGGGTCCGTCCTGCCGCCGGTCGCGTCGCTGCTGCTGTTGGGGGTCGCGCTGGGCCTCGCCGCAGCCCGGCCCGCCGCCGCTCAGTCCTCCTCCAGGCAAGGCGCGCCCTCCAGGGAAGGCGCGCCGCTCTTTCTGGTCGACGAAGCGACCACCGTCGACGACGTACACTTCGACTTTCGCTCCACGCAAACGTTCGCGCCCGACCGGCTCGCCGCCGAAGTCGCCACCGAGGGGCCGACCTTCTTCGACAAGGTCAAGCGCGTCCTTCCGCTGGTGGACATGGCGCCGCACCCGTTCGTCCCCATCGAACTCCAGCGCGACGTGGCGCGCCTGCGCACGTTTTACCGCAACCACGGTTTTCTCCAGCCCCGGATCAGCTACGAAGCGAAGACGACCCTCGACACGGCGGCCAACGAAATCGACGTGGGCTTTTCCATCGAAGAGGGACCGCCGTTGATCATTCAGGATGTGACGTTTTACGGCCCCGACTCGACCGACTACGCCATTCGCCAGTTCGAGAGCAAGGCCGCGCGCGAGCGATGGGCCGACCTGCGCGACAGCAACTCTTTTCGCATCGGGGAGCGCTACACCGACTACACCCGCACGGGCATCGTGGAAACGGTGCTGCGCGGGCTCAAAAATCGGGGCTATCCCTTCGTCCGGGCTGGCTCGGACGTGCAGGTCGACTCCACGGCCAATACGGTCGACATACGCTTTTTCGTGGATGCCGGGCCGCGGGCGCGCATCGACGACATTCACGTGCGCGGCAACGAATCGGTCGGCCGCGAGGTGGTGCTGCGCGAGCTGCCGTTCCAGAAGGGCGACTGGTTCAGCGCCGACGCGCTGGCGCGCGGGCAACGCGAGTTGTTCAGTCTACAGCTCTTTCGCGTGGCGCTGGCGGAGGTGCCGCCCACGCCCGCCGAGGGGCGTCGCCGGCCGCGCGACACGCTGGCCACCGCCGCCCCGCGGATGCCGGCCGACACGCAGTCGCGCGACACGCTGGCCGCCGCCCCGCGGACGCCGACCGACACGCAGCCGCGCGACTCGACGGTGACGGTGCGCTACCAGGTGCGCGAGGCCAGCCTGCGCTACCTCACCGCCGAGGGCGGCTACTCGCGCGGGCTGGGCGTAACCGGGAAGGGGAGCTGGACGCACCGCAACTTCCTCGGCGACGCGCGCGAGCTGTCGGTCGGCCTCGTCGCCAACACCGGTTTTCTGGGCCGCCCTGGCGCCGCGCCCGTCTACGCCGAGCGCCTCTTTCGCGCCAACGCCTCGCTGAGGCAGCCCTTCCTTTTCGTCACGCGGCTCAGCGGCGTCGCCTCCGTCTTCGCCGAGTTTCAGAGCAACCCGCAGCTCGGCGTCTCCGACCGTTTTCTGGACACCAACGCCGGGGAGGTGGGCCTGAGCGGGACGGCCATCTACGAATTCATGCCGTTCCGCACCGCCAGCCTGCAATACGAGCTGGCGCGCGCGCTTCAGTTCCGCGTCGACACGACGGCGGCCGCGCCAGTCGACACGGTGGACACCGGCCCGGCCCCGATTCCCGGCGGGGGGCGCGGATCGGTGCGGGAGCGGGATCTGTTCAACAAGAGCATCCTCAGCGTCAACGCCAAACTGGGCCGCGCCGACGACTACGTCAGCCCGACCCGCGGCTTTTTGGTGCGCCCGTTTCTGGGCGCGGGCCTCAACGTGCCCTTCCAGTCCGGCACCGAGTACCTGAAGGCCGGGGTGAAGGTGACCGGCTACCAGCCGCTCTCTGGCTGGCTTGGCGAAGGGATCGCCGACGGCTTCAGCCTCGCCGGGCGCCTGCAGGGAGGGAGCGTGTGGCCCTACGGACGCAGCCGGCGCGTGCTGAACCGGGGCGGCCGCGCCGAGCCGTCGTCCTCCTCGACGGCCTTCTCGGTCTACGAAAACCGCTTCGACCCGGTTTTCTACTACGCCGGCGGCCCCAACGACGTGCGCGGCTGGATCAAGCGCCTGGCCGGGCCAAAGGTCGCGCGCCGCGTCGTCTACAACCGCGGCAGCGACAACGAACGCGAGGAATACCTCTACGAAGCGGTGGGGGGGCGCTCGAAGGTGGCCTTCAGCGCTGAGCTGCGCATGCCCTTTCCCGGCCTCGGCGAAAACTGGGGCACCGCCGCCTTCCTCGACGGCGGCCAGGTGTGGGGCGCCAACGGCCCCCTGCCCGACGACGAAGCGCCCGACGACTTTTCGATCTCGAACGTTCGCTACGGCGCCGGTGCCGGCGTGCGCTACCAGACGCCCGTCGGCTACCTGCGCCTCGACCTGGCGCTCAAAGTCAACCCTGACTTCGAAGACCTGCGCGTCCCGAAGGCCGTCTACCGGTACAACCAGTGCCGCGCCCGCACGCTGCCCACCGTGAGCTGCGACGTCCCCGGCGCCGACGACTGGCGCCGCCTGCGCCTGCACCTGAGCATCGGGCAGTCGTTCTAAGATGAACCGTCCCAACGGGGTAGGGGCACGATGCATCGTGTCCCTACGGCTCAATGACCCCCTGTCGTCTCCAAACGTCCCGTGGCCTCGTCGCCCTCCGACCGGCCCGACCGCGACGCGCCCGCCCCCGACGACGGCGGCGGCGGCGAAGGAGATGGTGTGGACGTCCCACGCGAGGAGCGTTCCGGCAGCGCGGACGGGGCGTGGCGCGGGGCCCGACGGCTCGCCTACGGCGTCGGCGGGTTGCTGCTGACGGTCGTGCTGCTCGTCACCGTCGGGCTGCTGCTGGTGCAGACGGAGTGGGGCTCGGGCGTGGCCAAAGACCTCTTGCTCGCGCAGGTCAACCCCATCGGGGAGGCGCAGCTTCAGATCGACGACATCGACGGTAACTGGGTTTCCAACCTCCGCCTCGAAGGCGTGCGCCTCGTGCGGCCCCCCACGCCCTCCGACGAGGTGCCCGCCGCCGCGAGCACCGCCCCGCGCCCCGCCCCCGACTCGATCCGCATGATGCAGATCGACTCGCTCCAGACCGACTTCCGCCTGCTCGGACTTCTCGACAACCGCCTTCATCTCGACGGCGTGCAGGTCTGGCGCCCCGACGTGCGCATGGCCCAGCAGGCCGATGGCTCGTGGGACCTCGTGCAGCCCTTCGAGAGCGATACCGCCGCCACCACCGAGAGCGCCTGGTCCGTCCGTCTCGACAGCGTGGAGGTGAACCGCGGCCGGCTCGACGCGGCCTTCCACACCGAACGCGGGGCCGACTCGACCCTGCGCGTGCGCGACTTCGAATTCTTCGCCCGCGACATGGACTTCGGCCCCGACAGCACACACCTCGACGTGCGCAATCTCTCGGCGCGCTTTGCGCCGCCGGGGCAGACGCTCGAACGCCGCCTCGCCGCCGGCGGCACGCTCGACGAGCAAAAGCTGACCCTCGACCGGCTCGACCTGAACTCGCCGTACAGCAACGTCAGCGGCAAGGGCACGCTCCTCTTGCCCGGCGCAGAAGGCGGGCCGGTGGAGGAGATCGACTTCCAGCTCGACGCCGACCCGCTGAGCTTCCGCGACCTGGCCGGCGTTGTCCCCAGCATCGACGCGGAGAAAAGCGTGCGCCTCGACCTGCGCGCCGAAGGCACCAGCCGGCGCCTCCAGACGACCTTCGAGGCCGCGTTTTCCGACGGCGCGACCGCCAACGTGAGCGGCACCGTCGCCACCGACGGGCGCCTCCGGCAGTTCGATCCCGGCTTCTTCACGCCCGGCCCCGCGCAAGGACGCATCAACGGCGACTTCGACGCCGACCTCAGCGGCACCTCCGCCGAAGCGCTCGAAGGCACCCTCAGCGCGGACGTCTTCGACACGCGCCTCGGCGAGTACCTGCTCGACCGCACGACCGTCGACGCGCGTTTTCCCGGTGACGGCTCGATTGCACTCGACGCACAGGGCGGGCTGCGCGGGGCCACCTTCGCCGCCGACGGCACGCTCCGCCCCTTCGACGACCCGATCAGCTACGACCTCGGCGGGCGCTTTCGGAATGTCGATCTCGGGCGCTTCACGGGCAATCCGCAGCAGTCGAGCGACCTCGATGGCCAACTCACCGTCGAGGGCCGCGGCGCGAGCCTCGCCGACGCCCACCTCACCGCGCAGCTGGCGCTCGGCGGTTCCCGCCTGAATCAGTTTTCGATTAACGAAGGCAACGCCACGGCCCGCCTCGCCGACGGCACGCTGAACCTGCGCTCGCGCCTGCGCTCCCCGCAGGGCCACGCCGACGTCTCCGGCGCCGTGCGCCTCACCGCCGACCCGCTGGCCTACGACCTCAGCGGCACCGTCCAGAACCTCGACCTGGCGCGCTTTACCGGCAACTCCGCGCAGTCGAGCAACCTCAACGGCCAACTCAGCGTAGACGGCGCCGGCACCGATCCCACTACGGCCACCCTCGACGCCCAGATTGCGCTCGGCAGCTCGCGCATCAATCGCTTTCAGCTCAACGAAGGGCGCTTCTCGGTGAATCTGGACGGCGGCACGATGGGCCTCGACGCCCGCGTGCGCTCCCCGCAGGGCACCGTCGACGCCGCAGGGAGCGTCTTCTTCCGCGAAGACCCGCTGCGCTACCGCGTCACCGAAGGGCGCGTCCGAAACCTCGACGTGGCCGCTCTCGCCGGCGACACGACGCGTTCCTCGCTGACCGGCACCTTCCGCCTCACCGGCCGCGGCACGAACCCGCAGGGCGACCTGCGCCTCGACGTGGCGGGCCTCCAGCTGGAGAACTCCTACTACGGCCCCTACGTCATCAACTCGACCAACCTCGACGCGCGGCTCGTCGGCGGGCGCCTCGACCTCGACGGGCAGGCCGACCTGGAGGGCGGGCGCTTCGACCTCTCCGGCGCGACGATCTACCCGTTCGGACCGACGCCCTCGTTCAGCGTGGAAAGCGCCTCGTTTGCGAACGTGGACATCGGGAAAATTGGGCAGTACCGTGCGGGCGGCGATGCGCAGCAAAGCAGCGACCTCAGCGGCAGCGTTTCGCT
Organism: Bacteroidetes bacterium QS_8_68_15; assembly: GCA_003023245.1. Next base: position 8,502 of record PXTR01000046.1, read on the forward strand.
GGAGGGAGACGGCTTCGACCCACAGACGATGTATCTCGACGGCGCCGCGCGCCTCTCGGATTCGCGCCTGAACCGACAGGAAATTAACAGCGCGGCGGTCGAGTTCACCCTGCAAGACGGCCGCCTCGCCTACGACGGCACGCTCGACGTGCCTGAAGGCCAGACGACCATCGCCGGCACGGCGCGTCCCTTTTCCGAAAATCCGACGTTCCAAATCGAAGAAGGCAGTACCTTTCGCGGCGTCAATGTGGGCGCGCTGGCGGGGATCGAGGGACTGGAGACGAACCTTCGGGGCGAAATATTGGTGCTGGAGGGCACGGGCTTCTCGCTCGACGAACTGCGCGGGCGCGCTCGGGTCGACCTCAGCGGCTCGACGATCAACGACGCGACTGTCGAGAGCGGCGTGCTGGACCTCGACTCGGAGGACGGGCGAACGAATCTGACGGCCACCCTCGAATTCGCCGACGGCGGCTCCGCGGATCTCGACGTGGAAATCGACCGCACGGGGCGGCTTTCCTACCGCGCCGCCGGCAGCGTGGACCGCCTCGACCTGGGACGCCTCGTCGGCGAGCCGGAGCAGAGCGGGCAGCTCACGCTCAGCCTCGACGTGGAGGGCGAAGGCACGGACCCGCGCACGGCCACCTCGCGCGGGCGCATCACGTTGACGCGCGGGCGCTTCGACGAGATCGAGGCGCGGCGCCTGCTTCTGGACTACACACTCGACGACGGGCTGCTGGCGGTCGACACGCTCGCGCTGCGCTCCAACGTCGCTGACGCGACCGGCGGCGGCACGCTCGCGCTCTACGACCCCGACGGCCCGCCGCGCTACGCCACCGACTTTCACCTCGCCGCCAACGTCGACAGCCTCGCCCCGGTCCGCCCGTACTTCTCGGACAGCCTCCGCGCCGTGGCCGTCGGCGACAATCAGTTCGACGCCCGCCTCACCGCCGCGCCCGGCGGCCCGCTGCGCCTCGAATCGGACGTGGACGCGACCGGGCTGGTTTACAACGAACTGCGCCTCTCGAACTTTGACGGGGCGGTGAGCGCCACGACGGCCGTCCGGCGCGACTCGACCGGGGCGAGCGGCGTGCTGGCCGTCCTGCGCGAGGTCAGCAGCCGCGACCCCTTCGACGCGCTCGCCAATGCACAGGTGCGCGGCGAAGCCGGCTACTTCGAAAGCGGCTCTTTCTCCACCCGCCAGGCCGCAGTCGACGTCATCTACGATGGGGAGCAGGTCGACCTCGAAGGGCGCCTGAAGGTCGATTCACGGCGCGACATCGAGCTCGCCGGCGTCCTGGACCCGCGCCCGGGCCGCCGGCGCCTCCAGTTCGACACGCTGAACGTGCGCTTCGGCGAAGATCGCTGGAAGCTCCTCCAGGACGCCCAGGTCACCTACGGCCAGCAGTACCGCGTCTCGAACCTCCTGCTCTACACCGACGACGGCCAGCAGATCGCCGCCGACGGCGTGATCGACTTCGACGGGCGGCAGAGCTTCATCGTGAGCATCGAAGCCTTTCGCCTCGGCGCGGTGGCGGACCTGTTCGGATTCCCCCAACTCGACGGCGTCGTCGGTGGCACGCTTACGCTCAGCGGCCCAGCCGCGGGGCCGGAGCTGTCCGGCACGCTCGACGCCTCACTGGAGGTCGACGACCGGCGCGCCGGCGACATCCAGCTCGCGCTCGACTACGCCAACGAGCGCCTCGGCATCGACGCGACGTTGACGAACGACGACGAAAGCGCGCTCACCGCCGAGGGCTACCTGCCACTGGACCTGCGCCTCTCCCGCCCCGACTCCGGCGTGCTCGCCGCCGGCCCGTCGGATGCCGACACGCTCGCCGCCGCCGCGCCCGACGATACGGTCGCCATCGGGGAGAAAGGCTCGCCGGTCGACATCGTGGACGTACGCCTCGACACGCTCACCGCCGGCGACATGGCCCTGTCGGCGCAGGCGGATTCCTTTTCGGTGGCGTGGTTTCGCCCCTTCCTCGACCCCGAGCAGGTCGACGACCTCAGCGGGTACATCACCACGCCCGAAGACGTCGAGATTCGCGGCACGCCCAGCGCCCCGCTCGTGACGGGCCTCGTCACGCTTACCGACGGCGCCTTCGAGGCGCCGGCCCTCGGCACGCCCTACCGCGACATCCGCGCGCGCCTCCGCTTCACCGACGACCGCTTGCAGATCGAAGAAGCGCGTATCAAGAGCGGGGACGGGCGCCTCACCGCTCGCGGCGGCGTCGATCTCGAAGCGCTGACGCTCGGCCAGCTTGACGTGACGCTCGAGGCCAGCCAGTTCCGCTTCATCGCCACCGACGACTACCGGGCCACCGCTAACGCCGACCTTCAGCTCACGGGCACGACCGCCGCCCCGGTGCTGCGCGGCGACGTGGACGTGCGCAGCGCCGACCTCTTCCTGGATGCCTTCCGCTCCGGCGGAGGCGAGTACGCGCAGGCCGACCTGACCGAGGGGGACCTGCGCGACCTGCGCGAGAACTTCGGCGTGCGCGTCACCGCCGGCGACACGACGCAGCCGCAGGCGTATCAGCAGCTGGCCATTCCGCAGCTCGACGTTCAGATCCTGCGCGATACGTGGCTGCGCTCCGCCGCCAACCCCGAACTGGACGTGCAGCTCGAAGGCGACCTCGACCTCGAGAAAGCCGCCGGGCAAAACCTCCAGCTCTTCGGCTCCATCCAGGTGGTGCCCGAACGCAGCCGCCTGGTGCAGTTCGGCAGGCGCTTCAGCATCGAAAACGGCCTCATCACCTTCAACGGCGCGCCGGGCAATCCGTCGCTCGACTTCGAGGCGCAGTACAGCGTGGAGGCCTACCGCTCGCGCGGCAGCGAGGTGACGATTACCCTCAGCATGCGCGGGCGGCCCGGCGAGTTAAATTTCGAGCTGGGGTCGAACCCCTCGATGGCAATGACCGACATTCTCTCTTACATCGCCACCGGGCAGCCCGCCAGCGCCAGCTTCGTGGGCGGCGGGGGCGGCGGGGCCGAAGGGTTGGCCACCGGGGTGGCGCTCGGCCAGATCACCGGTCTCGTCGAGGGGCTCGCCGGCGAGCAAGGCTTCGGGCTCGACATCATCGAGGTCGAGCAAGATCCGCAGCGCGGCACCGTCCTGACCGGCGGGGAGTACATCTACGTCGGCGCGCTCGGGAACCCGCTCTTCGTGGCCGTCAGCCAGCCGCTCACGGGCTCGGGCGCCAGCGGCGGCGACGTGGGCCCCCAGACGGAGGTGACGCTCGAGTACGAGGTCATCGACGGCTTTCGGGTGCGCCTGCTGCGCCGCCGGACCATCCGCCTGAACCTGCGCTACGAGTACGCTTATTAAGGAGGGTGGGCGCGGGGGTTGGGGCGTCTTCGGCGTATCGAGCACTTGCGAACGTCGCGACTATTGCAGCGGCGCTTTCGCATTCCGAGGACAAATTCCGAGGACAAATTGACATTTCCCGTCCGTGGCCTGATGCCGCGTTGAGGCCCAACCGCATAACACTTGCGGGCTGAAACCCTCCTCCCCTCTCGCCCTCCTGCCCCCGAACGATGCGTTTCACCAACCTCTTGCCCGGCCGGGGAAGTGCGCTCGCCAACATGGTGGAGCGCACCGGCGAGCTGGCGTCCTTCATCGGTCAGTTCTTCGGGCAGTTCTGGAAGCCGCCCTACGAGCTGAAGGAGACGCTCAACCAGATGGACGAGGTCGGCGCGCGCAGCTTCCTTCTGGTGAGCGTCACCGGCCTGGCCATCGGCATCGTCATGGCGATGCAGAGCCGCGGCACCCTGGCGGCCTTCGGCGCCGAGGCGTACCTGCCGAACATGCTGACGCTGACGGTCGTCAAAGAAATCGGGCCGGTGTTTACCTCGCTGGTCCTGGCCGGGCGCCTCGGGGCGGGCATCGGCGCGCAAATCGGCTCGATGCGCGTGACCGAGCAGATCGACGCGCTGGAGGTGGCGGCGCTCAAGCCCTTTCACTACCTCGTGGTCACGCGCGTGGTAGCCTGCGTGATCGTCTTTCCGATTCTCACCGTCTGGGCCGACGCCATTGCGCTGCTGGGCGGCTACTTCGAGTCCGTCATCGCCACCGGGATGGACTACCGCGTGTTCTTCACGAACGCCTTTTCGAATATTCGCTTCGCGGATCTGTTTATGGACACGATGAAAACGAGCATCTTCGGCTTCATCGTCGCGATAGTAAGCTGCTACCTCGGCTACAACGTGCGCGGGGGCACTCGCGAGGTCGGGCAGGCGGCGATGCGCGCGGTGGTCGTGTCCTCCCTTCTGATCCTGCTGGCCGACGTGATCGTGGTGCGCGTCTCGCTGATGCTCTTCGGCGGCGTGGGCGGCAATTGACCTCTGGTTTCTCGGGGTTCGGCCTGTTGGTTCTTGAGTTCGTTTCGGCGCGGCGGCCCTCAACCCTTCTCCCCACTCCACCTTCCAACCATCTAATACCATTTGCTACGGATCATTGTGCACTTTTTGGTCGCACCGCAACGCTGAAATACGACCGTAGAGACGCCTCGCGTATCTGTTTAGCGCAAGACT
>PXTR01000047.1 GCA_003023245.1 Bacteroidetes bacterium QS_8_68_15
CGACGACGTGCTCGCGACGGTGCCGCGCCTCGTGCGCGAACGGCTTTCGTAGCGAACGGCTTTGTAGGCGATAAAGGAAGCGAGTGCGAGAGCGATCAACGTGCTGCCATGCCGATTTCCAACCCGATTCCTGAACGGCTCGCGCGTGCAGTCAATGCGAAGGTGCCCGCTCTTCAGGAACGGGGCCGGCCCGACGCAGAAATGGTTTTTCTCACAGCTGCCGCGGACGTTGAAGGACTGTCGGCTACCCAACTTGCTTTTCGTCTCGGTGTCGAACCGGCTTCCAGCTTCTATCTGATCGAGTTCCCAACCACGAGCCTCAAGGGGCCGCTCTTGTCTCCGATACGAGAACGTGCGCAGTGTTTTGTGGGAGGAGGGCGAACCAGGGGCGGTGCACGGGAGTTTAGGGCGTTCAACCAGACCATTCCCATAGACGCCGAAATCACGATAGTGTCATGATCGACGCCGGCATCACCGAAGTCGGAGGACGTGGAGGCGAGGCCAACCGTGCTGGCCAGTTGTCTGAAAAACTCCCGCGCGTCGGAATCGCTGACGGCGGGTGGTCGTCGCTACACTTCGACCCTGATGACGGCCGCCTCTGGGAGTTTACCTTCCCGGAGGATCATCTTCACGGCGGCGGCCCTCCGGTGCTGCATGTGATATCCCAGGAAGAGGCCCGCGAGAAATACGGCCGGGGAACCATGAAAGAAGTGCGGCGCCGGCGAGCTGCCTAAAGCGGTTAAGGGAACGCGGCCTCGTTTCCCGGCAGAGTGAGCCGCAGACGCTTTCGGGCGTGCGCGCTCGACGCCCCCCGCTCATCCGCTGCTTGCCACGCCGCCGCCGCCGTCCTCGCCGCCCTCGTCGCTGCCGCCCGCGTCGCTGCCGCCCGCGCCGAGCCACCCGAAGAGGCGGCGCCAGAGCATGTCCCACGTCGAAAACTCCGTCTGGTACGACAGCCCGGCCCCGGTGGTGGACGTGAGCGCGCGGTTCGACAGCAGGCTTCCCTCGCGCCGGTAAAACGCCTCCGCCGAGACGTTGGGCGTCAGGCGCACTTCCACGACGAACTCGCCTTCGAAGCCGTCGGTTTGGGTCGTTTCGTTGCTGCCGGCAGCGTTGTCGAGCACGCCTTCGCCGCGAATCACGAGGCGCTCGTCGAGGAGGCGCAGCGCCGCGCCGTAGATCACGTCCAGGTCCTGCGGATTTTCCCCCTGCACGCCGAGGTTCACGTCGAGGCCCGGCACCGCTTCGTCGAGGTAGCGGTTGAGCTGGCTGGAGACGAGCTGGCTGACGCTGTTGAACGCCAGCCGGTTGCCCGTTTCCGAAATTCTTTGCCCGCCGGACTGCCCCGCGCGTCCCGCCAGGTCGGTGGTGAGGAGGAAGGTGTTCGTCAGAAGCACGCTCGTGGCGTACTCGCTGCCGCGCCCGGAGCGGTTGAGCACCGTTTCGAGGCCGGCGGTGGAGTAGTCGTCGAAGCCGCGCTTCGAGCGGTCGACGGCCAGGGAAAGATCCACCGCCGGCTGCTGTACGCGCCCGTCGATGCCGAGGAGCACGATGATGGGAATGCGTCCCGTTTTACGCTCGCGCGCCCCCGGCAGGCCGGCGCGGGAGGCGCGCGTGCGGTACGCCGCCGTCAGGTCGATCTGCGCGTTGCCGGGCGGCCCGTCCCACTGCAAGGTGCCGTCACGAATCTGAAAGCGCCGCTGGAAGACCTGCCCGGCGGTGAAGAGGTAGCTCCCGCTGTTCACGTCGAGGGTCCCGAAGAGCGAGAATTCGCCGTCTTGGCGGCGCAGCTGGATCTGCCCGCTGCCGACGGCGAGAATTTCGTCACCGAGAAGCGGGTCGAAGACCAGGCGCACCGACGAGCCGGGCGGGGCGGTAACCCCGAGATCCACGTCGAGGCCGTCGACGAACTTGCGCTCCTCGGCAGGGCGCTCGTCGAAGATGCTCTCGCGCCGGGTGACATCGCTGAGGTCCGGCAGGCGTCCGGTCGAGTCGGCGAAAATCAGGAAGCCGGATTCGCTTTTGCTCGCGCCGCCTTCTTCGATGGGCAGGATGAGCCGGCTTTCGGGCGTGGTGCGCACGCGGCCGGGGGAGCGCAGCAGAGCGTCGGAGATCCGCCCGGTCAGGCGTGCGGGCCCGCTGGCAGCGATCTGCCCGTAGAACGGCAGCTCGGCCGATTGCTGTTTGTCGATGACCTGAAATTCGTCGAGCGTCGCACCGAGGTCGAAGGAAACATACTCGTACTCGTTGAACAGGAGCGAGCCGTCGACGCGGGCGCTTCCTCCGTCCGGGTCGGCGACGCGCCCGCCGTCGACGTGGAGGCCTTCGCGGTCGATGGTCACGTCACCGTCGGCGGTGTAGCGCGTGCCGAAGCGGGGGACCCGAAACGCTGCGTCGGCGACGCGCAGGTCGGCCTGAAAGACCGGGTCGCGGAAGGAGCCGCCGATGCGTCCGTCACCGGTGGCGGCTCCGCGCACGCCGGTGATCCTGCCGTCGAGGATGTATTCCAGAAAAAACAGGTCGACCCGCTCGGCGTCGAACGTCAGGTCGATCGGCTCTGCAGGACGGCCGGCGTCGCCGCCGTTTTCCGTTCCAGAAGGTGCTGCCCGAGGAGCCTCGCCCAGCTCCGGCGGCGCGACGGTCCCGCTGATAGAGAAGCGGTTGTTTTCGACATCCAGGGCCGTGCTGTCGCGCAGCGCCGACGGGTCGCCGGGGCGCAGGCGCGCGTCGACAGCCAGGCGCGGGGAGCCGGGCACGTAGCGGCTCTGCGCGGTGAGGCGGCCCAGGAAGTGGTCGTCGAAGGTAAAACGTTCGATGTCGAGGCGGCCGGTCAGCTCCGAGGAGCGTGCGCCGCCGGTCCAGGCGATTTCCGCGTCGAGGTGCCCGCCGAGGGGCCGCTTGGCGTCGGCCAGGCGGGAGAGCGGGCGCAGCCGCACGCTCTGGGCGCGGGCGAAGAGCGTGTCGGCGGGCGCGGTGGAGAGCGCCCCGCGCAGCTCGATGCGCTGCTGTGGGGAAGAAGCGGTGCGGGGGCCGGCGACAGCGGAGGCGTCGTCGCCGAGGCGGTTGACGAGCGTGAGGCCGGGCACGACGACGGCGTCGGCGAAGAGATCGACGACGGGGGGAGCGCCGTCGGCGGAGGACGGGCGCCGCTGCCAGACGTAGTCGCGTGTGGCGAGGCGCAGGGTGCGCACGCGCAGGCGGTTGCGGTCGGGGAGCAGGCGCAGGCCGGCTTCGAGCTGGAGGCGTCCACCGGCGCCTGCGGAATCGCCGCCCTCGTTGGTCGCGCTGGTGGAGAGCTGCACGTCGCCGGCGCGCTCGCGGTAGTCGGCGGCCAGGGCCGGCGACAGAAAGCGCGCTGTGCCGACGCCGAGCGTGTCGGCGCGAGCGTCGACGGAGGCAGAGATCGTTTCGAGCAGGGGGGTGCCCGCCTCCAGTGCGCCGCGGAGGCGGAATTGTCCCGAGAGGCGGTCGGCGTGGGCGCGTCCGGTGCGTAGCGTGGATGCGCGCAGTGCACCGCGGGCGGAGAGCGAGTCGCCGTCGGCGCGCAGGCGGGCGTCGAGCGCGATCGAGTCGCGCAGCCCGGTGGGGAGCGCCGGAATGATCGCCCCGAGCACGTCGGGGCGCTTGAGCGTGAGGTCGGCGCGCAGGACGAGCGCGTTCCCGAGGCCGGCGGCTTGCAGCACGCGGCGGACGGCCTGGCGCTTCGCCGGGGCCGGCGGCATCGCGCGCGCCGCTTCCGGCGGGGCTTTCGCTTCGGGCGGATACGGTTTGCGATAGGCCGCACGGGCGACGTCGGTCAGCGCGGCGCCCCAGAGACGGCCCAGCGCGCGAAGGGCGGTCGGGGCGGCCTCGCCGGTGACGGTGAGGTCGGCCACGTCGCCGCGCAGTGCGATGCGCGGGCCGTCTTCGTCAGGGGCGGCCACCTCGAGCGTCGAGGTGAGCGGCGGAAGCGCGCGCCGAGTGCGGTCTTCGCCGCCGCCGCCGCCGCCGCGCGTGACGGTCGAGGAGTCGAGCGCGAGGCGCAGGCGCCCGGCCCACCTCTCGAGCGAGGCGCCGCGCCCGTCGAGACGGGCCGTGCCGGTGAGGGCCGTCGTGAGCGAGTCGCGATCCAGCAGTGCGCCCAGGTCGAGGCGCTCGCTGCGTGCGGTGAGGTCGTAGGCGGGCCGGCGGCCGGAGAGGTCGGCTTCGCCTTCGAGGCGAAGGGTTCGCCCGCCGCGCTGGCGCAGCGTCGCCGTGCCGGCGAGGCGTTCCCCCGAAGCGGCGCGCAGCTCCACGTCCAGCCCATCGAGCCGCCGCCCGGCAACTGTGGACTGCTCCAACGCCACGGCCAGCGAACCGGCCGAGGTGCCTTCCCCGCTCAGTTCGAGCGTCCCCGTCAGTCGGCTGGGGAGGGGGCTGGGCGCTCGCTGAAGACGGCCGGCCGCGAAGTTGTCGGCCTGCACCTCGGCGTCGTAGGTCAGCGCCGCGCCGCGTCCCGAGCGGGCGAGGTCGGCGGTGCCGCGCAGCGTGCCCGCTTCGCTGGTGCGCACGTCGAAGCGGGTGGAAGCGCGCAGGGCGCGTTCGCCGTCGCCCGACGGATTCGCCAGCCGGCCTTCCGCGTCGAGCGAGAACTGTAGTGTGCCCAGGCGCGCCATTCGCGCGAGTTGCCGTTCGGGAAGGCCCGGCAGGACGGCGCGCAGGTCGGCGACGGTGAGGCGGCTGTCGGCGAATTGCAGGTCGAAGCGGAGGGTGTCGGGCAAGCCGCGCACGGTGCCTTCCGCCTGCAGCGCCGACGTCCCGCGCTCGACGAGCAGGCGGCGGATGCGGAGGGCGTCGATCGGCCCGCGCGCTTCGAGCGCGGCGGTGGTGGTCGAGCGCAGCGGCCAGCGCGGGACGAGGCGGCGGAGTCCGTCATGGGCGAGGCGGCTTTCGGCCAGGTCTACGCGCAGGCGAGGGGCAGCGCTCGTTTCGGGCGATTTTTTCAGCGAAAAGGTGCCCTGCACGCGCGTCTCGCCCAGACGCACCTGCGCGTCACGAAGCGCGACCGTGCCGCCGGAGAGGGCGAGCCGGCCGTTCGCTTCGATGGGAAGCGCCTGCCCGTCGAGCCGCGCCCGAAAGCGTTCGAGATCGAGTTGAAGTTCGTTTTCCGCCGAACGAGCAAATGAGAAGCGCGCGTCCACCCCCGAGAGCCGCGCGTCGGTGTAGTCGAAGAGCCAGCCGTTTTGCACGAGCCGGGGCGCGGCGCCGCGGCCGCGTGTGCGCACCAATCCGTCCTGCACGACCCCATCGGCGAAGCGGAGAGCGAACGGCCCCTCGCTGCCGCTGCTGTCGCGCGGGACCGCTCGGCGAAAGGCGCGCGCGAGGTTCCAGTTTCCACCGGCAGGGCGTTCGGCTCGCAGGCGCGGTTCGACCAGTTCGACTTCCCGAAAGAGCAGCCGGCGCTGGAGCAGCGAGCGCCAGTGCGGGGCCGCGCGCACCGAGTCGACCGTGAGCACAGGCCGTCCCTCGGGGCCGCGGAGACGCACGTCACGCGCGTAGACCGTGCCGACGAGGTTGCCGGTGAGCTGGCCGATGTCGAGCGTGCCGGCGAAGCGCGCGTCGAACTGCGCCTCGATTTGCTGTTTGAGCTGGCGGCGGCCCACCTCCGTGCGCGTGAGGCCGAAGAAGACGACCCCGCCCAGCACCGCCAGCGCCAGCACGCCCTGAAGCGTGCGTCGCGGCAACGTTCGGAAAAAACGGCGAGCCACGGTTGGAGTGCGGGGGGTGGGAGAAAGGAGGCGCCGTCTTGAGAATGCCGCCCGAGCGTGGGGCAAAAACCCCAGCCGAAAGAGATGCAGGACACGGCGCCCCTGCCGTGTCGGGAAAACGGCATCTGCCTCTCGGACCGACTGCCCGTTTTCCGATTACCACGTTCGCTGGCACAGGAAAAACATTGCAACGGAAGGGGCCCCGTAGAAGTGCCGCGCGAGGCGCCAATCACGAAGATCCGCCGCGGGGCTGAAGCGACCGCCGTCCCCCGTCCGCCGTCTGCCGTCCCGAAGCCGCCGATCCGTCCACGCTTTCACAGGCTGCGTTCCAGGCAGCGGCGAGGTCGTCATCCATCACGTCGCCGGTGACGAACGGGGCGCCGAGGTCGCGCAGCAGTACGAAGCGCACGGTGCCTGCTACGTTCTTTTTGTCGGACTGCATGGCCGGGCGCAGGTCGCCGAGCGAGAGCCGGGCCGCGTCCGGGGGCACTGCGGTGAGGCGCGTGAGGCGCACAGCGCGGTCGGCGTCCTCGTCGGACAGCCCGGCGGTGCGGCGGGAGAGCACCAGCGCGGCGCGCATCCCGAGGGCGACCGCCTCGCCGTGCGTGACGCGCCCGTAGCCGAGCGTTTGCTCGACGGCGTGGCCGAGGGTGTGGCCGAAATTGAGTACGGCGCGGCGCCCGGCCTCGCGTTCGTCGTCTTCGACGATGCGGGCTTTCACGCGCGCAGCCAAAGGTGCCAGTTCGCGGACGACGTCGGGGTCGCGTGCGGCGACGGCTTCGTCGTGTTGTTCGAGAAAAGAGAGCAGCGTCCCGTCGGCTTCGAGGAACGCGTGTTTGACGACTTCGGCGAGGCCGCCGCGCCACTCGCGCGCCGGGAGTGTCTGAAGCGCGTCGGGGTCGGCTACGACGAGCGCCGGCTGCCAGAAGGCCCCGAGGAGATTTTTGCCCGTGGCGTGGTTGATCCCCGTCTTGCCGCCGAGGCTGGAATCGACCTGTGCGACCAGCGAGGTGGGGACGTGCACCAGCGGCACGCCCCGCAGCAGCGTCGCCGCCGCAAAGCCCGCCAGGTCGCCGATCACGCCGCCGCCCAGCGCCACGACGGGCGTCTCCCGGTCGATGCCCCAGCCGAGCGCCTCGTCGCAAATGCGCCGCAGCTGCTCGTCGGATTTAGTGGCCTCCCCCGGCGGCAGCACGAGCGTGCGCGGCGTCCACCCGGCCGCGCGCAATGCCGCTTCGAGCGGAGCGCGGTAGCGCGCC
>PXTR01000048.1 GCA_003023245.1 Bacteroidetes bacterium QS_8_68_15
GCACGGCTTCTTTCTCCTGCTCCTCCTCGGGGGCGGCGGCCGGAGGGGCCGCGTCCCCCCACTCGCTCGGAGGCGCGTGCTCTTCGACGGGCGGGACGTCCTCCTCGTCAAGGAGCGACTCGGTTTCGAATAGTTCCGCTTCCTCGTCGGGCGTACTCGCTTCGGGAGCAGCGTCCGGCTCGGGCGCCGCGGCGTCGCCGCGTGCGCCGACCGCTTCGGGCGTGTCGGCGTCAGCAAAGAGCGCGGTTTCTTCCTCGGGCTTTTCGGGAACGGCTTCCGGCTCGTTCTCAGCAGTCGGGTCGTCCTCGGCGGGCGTTTCCTCCTCGCCCGGAACCGCTGCTCTCGCAAAGCCTTCCTCCTCGGCGATTTCTTCGTCGGCGGCGGAGGCCGCGGCGGCAACAGCGCCGGAGTCTTCGTCCTCACCGGAGTCTTCGTGCTCTTCGGCCGTCGGCGGCGGCTCTTCTTCTTCGGCCCGGCCTTCTGCTTCGGCCGGCGTTTCCTCCTCCCCCTTTTTTTCTTCTTCTTCTTTTTCCGCGCGCGCTTCGGGCGCAGGGAGCTCGCTTTCGTCGAGTGGCGTGAGCGTGCCGACGGTGCCGATGGGCGTGCCGTCCTCACCGGTGATCAGGCGGGCGCGGAACTGCATGGGCGCCTCGCGTCCGTCCTCGGTGAGAACGCGCGCCCGGTGGCGCAGCAGGTTCTGTCGGCGTTGCAAGAGCGGCGCAAACGCCTGCAAGCTCTCCACCCGGTCCTTCGGGTGGACGTAGTGCAGCAGCGACTCGCCGACGGTCTCCTCCGCCGAAAAGCCCGTCAGCTCCTCCCAGGCGGAGCTGAGGAACGTCGCCTCCCCCTCCAGGTCCGTCTCGAAGACGATTTCCTGCATGTTTTCGACGAGCCGTTCGTACTGGCGGCCGCGCGTGCGGTCGGCCGCGTCGATCATGACGGCCATGCGCGCCTGCTGCCCGTCGTAGCGGATGGACTCCTCGCGCACCTCGACGCTCATCGGCGTGCCGTCGCTGCGGACGTGGCGCGCGGTAAACGGCGCGGTGCCTTCGAGCGTGCGGTCGGCGTGGTCCTCCAGCGAGGCGGGCGCGACGAGGTCGGCGAGCGGGCGGCCGCGCAGCTCCTCTTCCGAGGCGTAGCCGTAGGTGCGGGCGGCCGCGGCGTTGGCGTCGAGCAGGTCGAGGGTGTCGGCGTCGTAGATGAGCGCCGGCTGCGGGTGGCCTTCGAAAAGCTTGCGGTACTGCGCCTCGGCGCTTCGCAGTTCGAACTGGCCGATGACCAGCTCGGCGAGGTCTTCCAGCAAGGCGCGCTGGGCCGCGTCGAAGACGCGCGGCTCGTAGTCGACGATGCAAAGCGTGCCGATCATCACCCCGTCGGGCGTGCGCAGCGGGGCGCCGGCGTAGAAGCGCCAGCCCTCGTCGGTGACGAGCGGGTTGGCGGAGAACCGCTCGTCCTGCGTGGCATCCTCGATGACGAGGGTGTCCTCCTGGTGCACCGCATGAGCGCAGAAGGAGACCTCGATGTCGGTCTCGCGCTGGTCGTAGCCGAAGCAGGACTTAAACCACTGACGCTCGGTGTCGAGCAGCGTGATCAGCGCCGTCGGCACGTCGCAAACCTGCGCCACCAGGCGCGTGATCTGGTCGAAATTGCGCTCCGGGGCCGTGTCGAGAATGTGGTAGCGGCGAAGCGCCTCCTGGCGTTCGGAGGCGTGTTCGAGCGCGGGCGCCCCCTCAAAATCGCGGGGCGTCGTCGAATCGCTGGGCTCCATAGAGGCAAGCGCAAAGAAGTCGAAAGGAAATCACGGACCGACGCCGCGGGGCGGGAAGTGCGCAGCGTGCGGACCCACCGCCGCCGCGGCTGCGAAAAGGCCGGTCGCCGGAGAAGACCGGTCGCGCTCCGGCACATCTGGAATAAAGAGGCGTTCGGAGAGCGCGAAGGAGAGGCGGAAAACAATTTACAAAAAATGCACCGCCGGCATAAAAAACAAGGGGCGTGCCGATCTGCGTCTCGCCGAGGACCTCGCTCCGATAAGCTGTCGCGCCACGCTTAATAATGGGATAACACCGGGAAGGAAGCCGTTGCTTACCTTCAGAACGGTGAGCGGGCCTTCTTCCGCACGGGGCCTTTTCCGAACGATCCGACCTGCGCGGGAAGATCCTACCGGCCGCCCTTTTCGCTTTTTCCCAGACCGGACGCGCTCATGACTGACGCCTCGACCTCTCCCTCTGTCGCCGCCGACGACAGCGGCGCCGCCGAGGAGCCGACCTCGACCGACGCCCCGCTGGTGCTCATCGTCGACGACGAGGACGACATTCTCGACCTCTTGAAGTACAACCTTCAGCAGGAAGGCTTCCGCACGCGCCTGGCGCGCGATGGCCACGAGGCGCTCGAAGCGGCGGGCCGCCAGATCCCCGCCCTGATCATCCTCGACATCATGATGCCGGAGATGGACGGGATCGAGACGTGCCGCCGCCTGCGCGAGGACGCGCACCTGCGCACCGTCCCGATCCTGATGCTGACCGCGCGCACCGAGGAGGAGGCGCAGATCGAGAGCCTCGACACGGGAGCGGACATCTACCTCGCCAAGCCCGTCTCGGTGCCGGTGATCGTCAGCCAGACCAAGGCGCTGCTGCGCACCGCGCGCCGCAGCGAAACCCCGCCGGACCGCCTCGCGGTGCACGACCTTACGATCGACCGCGACCGCTACCTCGTTTTTCAGCATGGCGACGGCGACGACGGGCAAACCGAGCAGAAGCTGCCGCGCAAAGAGTTCGAACTGCTCTACTTTCTGGCCTCCCACCCCGGGAAGGTGTTCAGTCGCCAGGAGATCCTCGACGAGGTGTGGGGCAGGGACGTCTACGTCGTGCATCGGACCGTCGACGTGCACGTCCGCAAGATTCGCGGCAGGATCGGCTCGGACTACATCGAGACGGTCAAGGGCGTGGGGTACAAGTTCCGGGAGTGAGGCGTGAGGCAGTCCGCCCTCGATTGCTTCCTGGCAACGCCATTCAGAAAGCGCTGCCCCTCGAATGCTCTTTCAGCGTTCGTGACATAGCAGCCTTACGAAATACGCAATACGAAATACGCTTCCCACGGGCGGTCTCGCTGCGCTCGGCAAATATCTTTTCCCGAAATGGCTCTGCACCGACTGTCGGCAAAAGGGGCGCTCGTCGTCGCGGGGGCGGCGGGCCTGGCGTGGACGGGCGCGAGCCTGACGGGCGGGGCGTGGGGCTGGGCGGTTCCCGTGGCCGCCGCGCTGGGGGCCGCCGCCTACGTCGCCGCGCGGCGCCTGACGGGCGAGCGGCTGGAGGCGGTGCGCGCGCTTCTGCACCGCCTGCGCGCGTTCGACTTCGAGGGACTGGGCGAGGATGAAGACGGCGGCGGCGCCCCCTCCGGCGATGCGCCAGCGGCCGAATACGACGACGACGACGACGATCGCGGCAGCGACGACGACGCACGCGCGGATGTCTCCCTCCGCCGTGACGAGGTGGACGCGCTCCTGGTGGAGGCGCGCCGCACCGGGCGCGTGCTGGCCGATCGCATGCGCGAGCTTCGCAAGATGGAAAACTACCGGCGCGAGTTCATCGGCAATGTCTCGCACGAGCTCAAGACGCCGATTTTTTCGATCCAGGGCTTTGCCGAGACGCTCCAGGGGGGCGCGCTCGAAGACGAAGATGTGCGCGGCTCCTTCGTCGAGAAGATTCTCCACAACGCCGACCGCCTGCGCCACCTCGCGCGCGACCTCGCCGAGATTGCCCGCATCGAAACCGGCGAGCTCGAAATGACCGTCACGACCTTTCCGCTCGGGCCGCTGGTCGAGGAGGTAACCGAGTCGCTCGGCCCGGTGGCCGACGAGAAGGAGGTGGCGCTGAGCGAGCGCTTGCCGGAGGGCCTCCCGCGCGTGCGCGGCGACCGCGATCGTCTGCGGCAGGTGCTGTCCAACCTCGTCGACAACGCCGTCAAGTACAACACCGAAGGCGGCGCCGTGGAGGTGGCCGCGCGGCGCATGCCCGGCGGCGACGTGAAAGTGTACGTCGTCGACGACGGGGTGGGGGTGGAACCGGAGCACGTCGAGCGCCTCACCGAGCGCTTCTACCGCGTCGACCAGAGCCGCTCGCGCCAGCAGGGCGGCACCGGGCTGGGACTGGCCATCGTCAAGCATATCCTGGGCGCGCATGGCAGCAAGCTGAGCGTGTCGAGCAGCCCCGGTCACGGGTCGACGTTTGGCTTCGTGCTGGCGGCGGCGTCCGGGTCCGGGAGTGCGGGGGTTCGGGAGAATGGCAGTGGGGACAAGCCGGCCCAACGTGGAGAGCGGGAAACCAGCCCCGCGAACGATGAGCGGGAAATAACACCGCGGTGAGGCGTACGCCCTCGCGCGCGCTCGATTTCCCGTGCTCGCACTTCCCGATGCTTCCGTCTTTCCCGCCTGCTCCGTACGCGCTTTTCGAGACGTGGCATCGCGCCGCTGAAGAGCATGAGCATATCCGATACGCCGGCGCAATGTGCCTCTCTACCGTCGCTGCCGACGGCGGCCCCGACGGGCGCATCGTCCTGCTGCACGCGGCCGACGCCGGACGCGGGTTCGCCTTCTTTACTGACGTGCGGTCGGCGAAGGGACGGGCGCTGGCGGATGACCCGCGCGTGGCGCTCACCTTCTACTGGGGCCCGTTGGAGCGGCAGGTGCGCGTGCAGGGGCGCGCCGCGCTTTCTTCCGAGGCCGAAGCGGACCGTTTTTTCGAGAAGCGCCCGCGCCGCAGCCGGCTTACGGCCTGGGCTTCGGAGCAGAGCCGCCCGCTCAGCGAGGATGTAGCGGCAGCGGCAGCGTTGGAGGAGCAGATGGCAGCGCTACGCGAGCGATTCGCGGGTCGCGCGTCGATTCCGCGCCCGCCGCACTGGAAGGCCTACCGCGTGCGGCCGCGCCGGGTCGCGTTCTGGGAGGCGAAGGCGCAACGCTTGCACACGCGCGTCGAGTATGCGCGAGACGCCGACGCCGCGTCGGGCTGGACGAAGCGCCGCCTGGCGCCGTAGGCGCGTGCAGAAGCTATGCATACCGGCCGCTCACCGAAACAACCGCCAGAGCACGTTGACCACCAGCGTCAAGACGAGGCTCACCAGCAGCATCGTCGTGAGGGGGACGTAGACGTGCGCGTTGCCGCTGTCGCTGCTCCACGAGAAATCGCCCGGCAGATGGCCGAGCGGGAGCCCCGTGCGCGAACCGAGCCACAGGAGGGCGCCGAGGGCCGCGAGGCCCAGCCCAGCGAAAATAAGCGTGCGGGCGAGCGTGTTCATTCGTCGTCTTCGACGGTCGGGCGGTCGGCGTCGCAGAGGTGGTCGAGCATGTCGTCCACCGTTGCGTCCAAGTCGTAGCGCGGCTGCCAGCCCCAGTCGTCGCGGGCGGGCCGGTCATGGACGGCGGCAGGCCAGGAGTCGGCAATCTGCTGGCGCTCGGGGTCGGGGGCGAATCGGCAGTCGAAGCCGGCAGGGGCGCGCTCCGCGAGGGCCTCGGCCAGCGCGGAGGCGGAGAAACTGAGCGCGCCGACGTTGTAGCTGGTGCGCACCGAGAGCGTCTCGGCGGGGGCGTCCATTACTCTGAGCGCGGCGCGGAGCGCATCGTGCATGTACATCATGGGGAGACGGGTCTGCGGCTCGACGAAGCAGTCGTAGGCACGCCCCGCCGCGGCGGCGAAGCACATCTCCGGGGCGTAGTCGGTGGTGCCGCCGCCGGGCGGGGCGGCGTGGCTGATGAGGCCGGGATAGCGCACGCTGCGCACGTCCACGCCGTATTTCCGGTGGTAATAGCGGCAGAGAAACTCGCCGCTCACTTTGGTCACGCCGTACATTGTCTGCGGGTCCAGCACCGCGCCCTGCTGCGGGGCCTCGGGGCCGGTGGCCGGGCCAAAGGCGGCAATCGAGCTGGGCCAGAAGACGCGCACGCTCGGGCGGCTCGCGTCGTCCTGCCCGAATTCGCGCGCGAGGTCGAGCACGTGCTTCAGCCCCGCCGTGTTGACGTCCCAGGCGCGGTCGGGCGCCGCTTCGCCGGTGGCCGAGAGCAGGCTCGCCAGGTGAAAGACCGCGTCGACGGCGTAGTCGCGCATCACGCGGGCCAGTGCCGCGCGGTCGCGCACGTCGAGCACTTCGTGCGGCCCCTGTTGCGCTCCAGGCGCGCCGTTGCGGGCGGGCGGGGCTTCGAGGTCCGCTCCGACAACGATCTCGGGACCGTCGCGCTCGCGTAGCGCCTCGACCAGCTCGCTACCGACCTGACCGTTGGCGCCGGTGACGAGCACGCGCTGCATCTCGGGGTAAGGGGGTTCGCAGAAGCGGCGGGCCGTGCTCAACCGCCGACGACGGACGGGGGTCCGGGCGGGAGAGCAATTTTACCGGTTCGGTCATTGATGGGTTGGGTCGTTGTCTGGTTGTCTGGTGCAGCTTCAAGGCAACCAGCAAACCATCAGTTGAAGATCGGCCAGTAGACGCCGAAGCGAAAGTGCTGCGTGGGCAACGGGTAGTACGGCACCGTCAGCACGCCGGGCTGCACCTGCGTGCCGCCGAGGGCGTGTTCGTAGGAGAAAAAGAGCGTTGCGGTGCGGATCTGCGCCTCCGCGTGTAGGTCGAGCACGCCGGCGGGGTCGCGTGGGCGCCGGTCGGCAGGGCGGGGGACGACGAGGCGGCCGGTGGGGCCGTGGAGCGTGCGGCCGACCATCGGCGACCAGAAGCGGCCTTCGGCGTAGGCGTCCACGTCGAGGTCGGCAGTGAAGAAGGCGTAGCGCGCGCCGAGGCGGGAGCGCCCGTAGAGTCGCGGCACGGTGACGGCCACGGCGGGCGGAGCGTCGCGTTCGTGGAGCAGCCCCGTGGCGGAGGCGGTGAGGTAGAAGCCGCGCTCGGCGCGGGCGCGCCAGCGAGCGCCGAGCGTCGCCCCGGCGCGGTGCGAGGGACCGCCGAGCAGCGCGGCCCGGCGGAGAGCACGCGCCCGGGCGTTCGTCCCTCGGGAAGCGGCCGGACGAGCGGGCCGAAGCCTTCCTGCGCGGCCCAGGAGAGCGGCTGCCCGGCGAGGCTCGCCTCGGCGAAGACGCGCAGCGCGGCGCGGCGGCTCGTGTCGGCGTCGAGGGCGCGTGCGAGGCGCGCGGAGGCGGAGGGATACGTCTGTCCCGACCCGGCGTGCAGACCAGCGCTCAGCGTCGCCGCGTTGCCGAAGAGCCGCGTCGAGTCGCGCGCCGAGAGGTGCAGGCGCGTGCGGGTCGCCCCCTCCGGCAGGGCGTTGCCCCCCGAAAAGCGATCCGTCCAGGCGTGCGCGTCGAGCGTGAGGTCGTGCCCCCCGAGGCGCGGGGAGCGCACCGTGAGGCGCTGGCGCAGGCGCAGGCCGTAGCGGTCCGTATCGGCAGCGACGGTGTCGGCAGCGGGGCGCGTGGTGTCGGTAAGGGCGGGGTTGCGGTAGCGCTGCGTCTGGCCCGTCCAGTAGGCCGAGACCGTCAGCGGGGCGGCAGCCGCAACCCGTTCGCCGAGCGGCGTCTCCCAGCGCAGCGTGGCGCTCAGGTCGGTGCGCAAGAGGCGGCGCCGGGCGTCGGGGAAGCGAATGGGGCGGGGTCGGAAGAACGCGCTCTCCAGCGGCCGATCCGGTTCCAGCGCGACGCCGCCGGCCGCCCCGCGGTAGCGGCGGTTGTGCAGCGCAGTGAGCTGGACGGCCCAGCGGCGGCGGCGGTAGCGCAGGCGCCCCAGCAGACGCCGCTCGGTGCGCAACTCCACGCCCTTCCCGTCGAGGAAGCCGGCGTTGTCGGCCCCGCGCCCGAAGTAGCCGCCGGTGAACTGCGTGAAGGCCGGCCGGCCGAAGAAGCGCACCTTGCGCTGCTGCGTGTGCAGCGCGCCGACGCTCTGAAAACCGCTGGTCCGGTAGCGCAGCTCGGTGAGCGGGCGGCCCTCGTCGTAGGGGCGAAGCGCCGCGTGGACCGACGCAGGCGCGCTCCGCGCAGCGGCCCCGGTCTGCACGCGCAGCGCCCGCATGAACGGCATCGGCAGGAGGTCGTAGCGCGGGCGGCCCGTCACCGGGTCGTCGAAGGGCATCCCGTCGAGCGTCAGCACCGGCCAGTCGGGCGGACGGCCGCGGAAGCTGACCCCGTGCGGCCAGCCGACCGCGCCGACGTCGTGGTGGAACGTCCCTGGCGCGCGCGCCACCAGATCCGAGGCCGCCAGCGCCGGGTCGCGCACCGGCGGCCGCCGCCCCAGCGCGCGCCCCGGACGCGGAACGTCGAGCTCTACCGCCTGCGCTTCCGAAAGCTCCCGTCGACGCTGCCGCCGCGCGCCGAGCGAATCCGCACGCAACGAATCGCGCCGAATCGTGTTGCGCCGGGTCGTATCTACGGGAGCGGCTACCGTGTCGGCCCGCACCGTGTCGGCGGGCGCGCGGGTCGTATCCTGCTGCGCCTGGGCCGGCGAAGCCATCGCAAGCGCAAGCAAGACCGTCAGCGCAAGTAACGAGCGTTTCTGCTCGACCCGCGATCGGCATCCTCCCGTCCCCATCGAACCACCCAACCATCCAACCATAACCCTCATTCTTCGTCCGGGAAAAGACCGAAGAGGCGGCTTTCGATGCGCCCGATCACGTCGCGGCGGTCGCTCCCGTCGTTGACGAAGTCCAGCTCGTCGACATCTATGATCAGCTTGGGCCCCTCATCGTAGCGCTCGATCCAGTCTTCGTAGTGGGCCTGCAGCCGTTCGAGGTAGTCGATGCGGATCGTCGATTCGTAGTCGCGCCCGCGCGCCTGGATGTGCCCGATCAGCGTCGGCACCGAGGCGCGCAGGTACACCAACAGGCTCGGCGGGCGCAGGTACGAAGTCATGATGCCGAAAAGCTCGACGTAGTTATCGAAGTCGCGCTTCGACATCAGGCCCATTTCGTAGAGGTTGCGCGCGAAAATCTCGGCGTCCTCGTAGATCGAGCGGTCCTGCACGACGGAATGGTCGGCGTTCTCGATGCTGCGCTGGTGACGGAAGCGACTGGACAGAAAGTAGACCTGAAGGTTGAAGCTCCAGCGCCGCATGTCGTCGTAAAAGTCGGACAGGTAGGGGTTGTCGTCGACCTGTTCGTAGAAGGCTTCCCACCCGAACGACTGGCAGAGCACCTCGGTGAGCGAGCTTTTGCCCGCCCCGATGTTGCCGGCGATGGCGACGTGCTTGGGCGCACGTCGCCCGGCTTCGTCGTCGTCGGAGGAGGACGGCGGGCCCGTTTTCTGCGAAGCCGACGCGCCCGTGGAGCGTTCCCAGCCGGAGGTTTCCATCCCGGCGAAGAGATCGGCCGGGGCGCTGCGCGGCAGTTCCTCGGGCGGCGGCGGATCCTCGGCGCCCGAAGCGGCGCGCTGAGAAGAGGCGGGGGCGTCGTCGGAAGAGGAGGAGCGGGCGGAAGCGTCGGAATGCGGAGCGCCGGTCATGCGGGAGCGTCGGGGACGAGCGAGGGCGGAGCAAGGCGTTCGCGCAAAGTGTGGGCTTCGTCAAGCTACGAAGCGAGCGCTTCGGTGCGCAGGAGGCGCGTATGCCCTTCGTGCAAAAACCGGCGCTCCGAGGCCGGCCGCTCGCAGGCCGAACCATCGCGCACCGCCGTCGTACACGCAGTTGCCATTCACACTTCTGTCGCTTATCATCAATTTTCGCGGGAGCGGCCCGTCGCCGCGGCGGCTCCCCGATGCGCCGCCTCGCCGCTCAGGCTTTGCTGTACGAAAGAGGCGCGCGGCCTTGCTTGTTTGGAAGGTGCGCCGCGAGCAGAAGAGGCCCCACCCCGTCTTCGTCCGCTTGCTGCGTCGTCCTTTTCTCAGAAAACCCCCCTGCGCTCGCGCCGAAGAGTCGGGGTCGTGCGCGCCCATCAGTGGGTTTCGTTGCATTTCCAGAAGCGAAAGCCGAACCGGTCCGCGTGGGCCTGCGCAGCGCAAGCACGGCGGCGCCGTCGCTGTGCGCCTGGGGGCGCTCTCCTTCGCTGTTCCGTTTTCTGCTCTACCGCTCGTGTCGCATGAACATCTCTACGCTCCGCGAAAAAGACGTCGACGAACTGCGCCGCCTGGCGCGCCGCCTGGATCTGCTGGAGGAGGACCCGGCGACGATGCAAAAGCAGGATCTGGTGTATTGCATCCTGGAGGCGCGCGCCGAACGAGCCGCTCACGGAGAAACGGGCGGCGGCGCTTCCTCCTCCTCTTCCGAGGCGTCGTCTACCGCCGCGGCGGCCGCCGCCGCAACGCAACGGGGGCCCGCCTCGCCCTCTGCGAGCAGCGGCGACGGGGCGGCCGTGGAATCGGACACGCCGCCGCGCCCCGACGACGAACGCGACGGCTCCGAACGCGACGGCTCCGAAAACGGCCGCGCCTCCGCTCGCCGCGACGACGCCGCCTCCGCCGACGGTGACGCCGCCCCCCAAACCGATGATGCCCCCGACGACGAGCGCCCGGACTACATGGCCGAGTACGATCCCGACGAAACGGCCCTGACGGGCATGATCGAAAAGACGGGGCTCCTGGAAGTCCTGCCCGACGGCTACGGCTTTTTGCGTTCCCCGGAGTACAACTACCAGAACGGCCCCGACGACATCTACGTCTCACCCTCGCAGATCAAGCGCTTCGGCCTGGAAGACGGCGACACCGTGCGCGGGCAGGTGCGTCCCCCGCGCGAGGGGCAGAAGTACTTCGCCCTCATCCAGGTCGGGGCCGTCAACGGGCGCTCCCCCGACGCCAGCGACGACCACCTCGAGCGCGGCGACGATGACGACACCGAGGAGCACATCCCCTTCGACGAGCTCACGCCCGTCTACCCCGACGAGCGGCTGCGGCTCGAGCTGGACGATGCCCCGACCGAGTACGCGCCCCGCATTCTCGACCTGCTGGTGCCGATTGGGAAGGGGCAGCGCGCGCTGGTGGTCTCGCCCCCGAAGGCCGGCAAGACGGTGCTGCTGCAAAAAATCGCCCGCGCCGTGGCGACCAATCACCCGGAGGCGCACCTCATGATGCTCCTCGTCGATGAGCGCCCGGAGGAGGCCGCGGCCATGCAGCGCCAGGTCGACGGGGAGGTGATCGTCTCGACCTTCGACGAGGACGGCGAGCGCCACCTGGACGTGGCCGAGACGGTGCGCCGGCGCGCCCGGCGGCTCGTCGAGGGCGGGCAGGACGTGGTCGTCTTGCTCGACTCGATTACGCGCCTGGCGCGGGCGCACAACCGCGAGCTCGAATCCGGCAGCGGGCGCACCCTCAGCGGCGGTCTCGACGCGGAAGCGCTGAAGGCCCCGCGCGCGTTCTTCAGCTCCGCGCGCAACGTCGACGAAGGCGGCAGCCTCACCATCATCGCCACGGCGCTGACCGACACCGGCTCGAAGATGGACGACGTGATCTTCGAGGAGTTC
>PXTR01000049.1:0-4873 GCA_003023245.1 Bacteroidetes bacterium QS_8_68_15
TTGCGGCTTCGCGGTCACGGGTTTACTACGCTTCGCTCCGTCAGTCGCGCTTCGCGCTCGGGTGGGGTTGCGGGTTTGGAGTTTGGGTTCGGTGGAAAGGCCCCTTCAAAAAGTCAGAAACGCACGTTTCCTCATTCAGCCTCGACGTGCACGAGCGATGGCGACGAACCGCGTTCAGATCGCGCTCCGGGCCGTTCGTCGCTTCATCGGCCCTGGCGGACGCGCTTTCCGAAACGAGGCGGGCGATCTGGTCGTTCAGTCCCGCGACGAGATACGAGAGATCCGCTTCGATTTCAACAATCCGTATCCACACTGGACCCCGCACGTACACGTCATAGAGTACGAGCGTGTAAAGAACAACAAAGAAGAGATTTTCAACGAGCGCGTCTATTTTCCGCCAAACCCCGGATCATTCTGATGGAAGAGAAAGCATTCAGCATGGTACAGGAGTGCACCGACAGCTACGACGCGCGCAAGCAGCCTGACGGCAGCCGCGACATTCGCATCAAGGTGCCGCCTCGTTTCGCTGATCTCTGGCTGGTGAAGCTGGGCGAACTGCGTGCGACGATGGAGGAAATCCGCGAGTACGAGCCGGAGGGGGCAAAGAAGGAACGCTGAAAACGGACGAAACGACGTGTGCACGCCCATTTCTCGAAGCAGCGCAGAGCGGTGACACAGCGCTGTCACCGGCGGCCCGTAGCTTGCAGGGCAGCATCTTCTCCCGATTTGCCTCGCAAGCCAGACGAAGCGCCATGACTCAGTTCGAAGCCGTCGTCGAGTACGCTGGAAAGCGCGTCAAAGTCAAAAGCGACTCTTTTGAAGAGCTGCACGCCGCCCTCGCCGGCGTCGAGGAGCTCAACCAGGACGCCGAGTACCTGCGGCGCGAACAGGACATCGACGACGTGATCCCCGTCTACCGCCGCGACGATGACGACAACGAATACTTCGGTCTCCAGGACCGCCGCTCGCGCAAGAATGTCACCTACGGCACCAAGCGCGGCGAAGCGCTGATCCCCTTCTTTCCGAAAGGCGCCGACGGCTACTACGACCCCGACGCGATGGGGCCACGCGGCGGTGGAGGCGACCGCCGGCGCAACGAACCGCGGCGGCAGAACGGATCGCGGCAGCAGAACGGCGCGCGCCAACAGCGTGCCGAGCGCCAGGCACAGGAGCGCGCGCAGGAGCGCAGCGCCGAGCGCCAGTCCACCGAGCGCCGCCGCCGCGAGATACGTGAACGCGAGCAGCAGCAACCGGGCGAGACGAACGCCCCGGCGTCCGGCGACGACCTGCCGTTTTAGCAAAACGGTGGACCGTGGACGGAGGTTTTCAGCGGGCCCCGTCGCTCCCTGCCTGAATGCCTGCCCCGCTTATGCCGTCCAACGAAGCTGCGCTGACACGCTCTGTGCCGGCGAAAATCAACCTGGGACTGCACGTCCTGCGCCCCCGCCCGGGCGACGGCAACCACGACATCGAGACGGTGCTCGTGCGCATCGGCTGGGCGGACCGGCTCTCCGGGCGACCCGCGCGCGAGTTGTTACTCACCTGCTCCGACCCGGCGCTCCCGACCGATGAGGACAACCTGTGCGTCGCGGCGGCGCGGCGGCTCGCCGAGGCGTTCGACGTAGAACGCGGCGCGGCGCTGCACCTGGAGAAGCGCGTGCCCTACGGCGCGGGACTGGGCGGCGGCTCCAGCGACGCCGCAGCCACGTTGCGCCTGCTTGCGGAGCTGTGGGACCTCGACGCGCCCCCTGAGCGCCTGCGCGCCCTCGCCGCCGAGATCGGCGCGGACGTGCCATTTTTCTTGCAGGACGCCCCCGCCGCGCTTGCTACCGGGCGCGGCACGCACCTCCAGCCGCTTCGCTTCCCTGCCGAGGCGAGCGCCCCGTACCGTCTGCCCTTCTCGCTGGTCGTCGTTGTGCCGGAGGCGCACGTCTCGACCGCCGAGGCGTACCGCCGCGTCGAACCGCGTGCGACGGGCCGCCCCGACCTCGCCGCGCTGGTGTGCTCCAACGACCTCGCCCGCTGGCGCGACGAGTTGACGAACGACTTTGCGCCCGTCGCCTTCGAGGCGCACTCCGAGATCGAAGCCGCGCGCGACCTGCTCACCGACGCCGGCGCGGGCTACGCGAGCCTCACCGGGTCCGGCAGTGCGGTCTTCGGCCTCTTTGAGGACGCGGGTGCGGCCGAAGCGGCCACCGAGGCCGCGCGCCGGAGTGGGCATCGCGTCCACCGCGAGCCGCCCGCCGGATGAGCGAGCGGGACAGAACGCGGGGGGCGTGCCGCCGCGCTGCATGTGCCCAGCACAGTGGTGCGAATCCCGCTCTCGACGCGGGGGTCGAGCTGCTCATTCAGCACGCCCGAGATGCCGCCGAGGCGTACCGGGTCGGGGCTTTCCTCGACGGGGTCTCTGACGCTCAGGCTGCCGCCTTCGGGCATGGCGCCTTGCGATGGCGATGATGGTGAACGGCCGGCCGCCCTCGTCGCGGTACCTCAGGGGGCGCACGTCGCCCTCGATCATGCCGCTTGAGAACCGTCCCTGCCCCCCTCTTTCCCTCGCACCTTCCTTCTTTCACTACTCCTCCTCATCAACGTACGCGGCGGCTTCGTTTTCGCTTTCGAAGATGGTGACCTGGTCGTAGCGCCCCCCGGCGAACAAGTTGTCCGAAAGCGCGCTCTCGTGGTCGAAGACGGCCTCACCGGTCTGGGTGTTTTCCAGCACAAGGAAGCGCGGGCCGTCGGGGAGCCGCCCGTCGAGGGCGTCGCTCATCTCCTGGGCGGAGGAGTGGCGGCTGATCTCGCGAAAGCCGCCTCGGGCCCCTTGTGGGTCATCCCCTTGTGGTGCGGGCGTTTCGCCTGCCTCCGCCGGCGGGTGCATGCTTGCGCGGAAGCGTCCCGAGGCGGGATCGCGCGAGAGGCGGTAGTTGCCGAGGTCGTCGGGCGCTTCGTCGGGGCCGGCATCGCTTCCCTTTTTTCCCTCGTCGCCGCTGCCGTCGTCGGACCGGCGTTCGGCGGGCGGCGTGGGATCGGGAGGCTGCTGGGCGCGCACGCTGGAGGTGACCGGGTCCTCGGGATGGGGGCCGCGGTGGGTGCCCTGAAGGGGAATGTCGGTCGCGGGGGCCTCGGAGGAGGAGGAGGAAGGCATTTGCGGCAGATGACGAAACGCAGGAAAGAAGCGTGTGGACCGAAAAAGCACACGCGTTCGAAAAAGATCCCTGAGCTCCGGTTTCCCGTGGAGGCGGGGCGAAACGAACAGTTCAGCGCCGAAAAAATACCGCTCGGGGAGAAACCGCCCGTTCGTCCGCGGTCGCGTATTGACACTTCGCCGGGCGCCGTCTATTTTAGGCCTTCGGTTCGGCCCCTTCTTCGAAACGGCGGGGCTTTTTGCACGAAGCGGCCGGAGCGCGTCTCGCTTTCGGGCGTCGTTTTTGCTCTGGAAAGTCGTCGACGGCTCGTTCCTTCGAAGAGCAGCCGCTTTCTCATCTCGCGTCTCGTTACTGCTCATCCGTGGTGAGCCGGCCCCCTTCCGGGTCCGGCGTGTGCGTCTGAACATGAACCCGTTCGTCCGGCCGCATACGAGTCGCCTCCGGCAGGTCGCGCTGGTAGGGCTCTTGGGAGGAGTCCTTGCCGGGCTCTTCCTGTTGGCGTGGCCTGCCCGTGCGCAGTTCGCGCAGGAGGGCGACGGCGGAGGCAGCGGGGCTCGTGAGGTGCCGGCGGAGCAGACGGTCAACCTGTTCGCGCAGTGGGAGGGGAAGACGCCGGTCGACGGGCTGTTCCTGACGCTGCCCGCCGGCTGGCATCTTCAGAAGGCGGTGGCCGTACGGGGGGGCGTGCGGCACGCGGTGCTGGAGACCCGCCCGAGCACGCCGTCGGAGAACGAGTACTTCATTGGAACGGACGAGACGTTGCGCGGGGCTGCGGAGTTCGTCTTTCGCGTGCGGACGGGCGCGTCGGCGCCGTCGGTGCGCTGGTCGCTCGAGCCGTTTTCCTACCGCCCGGAAGAGCGCCTGCGTCGCCTGTCACGCTACCGGCAGAGCCGACGCGTGAGCGTGGCGCCTGCGACGAAAGCCGCCGACAATCGGGTGCTTGCCTTTCCGGAGGCGCGCGCGTCTGTGCTCCTGGACCGCGCGCAGCTGCCGTCGCTTTCCACGCGCGCGTCCTTCACCGTCGAGGGGTGGCTGAAGACGACCGGCCTCGACGAGGTGGTGCTCTCCACATGGGACGGCCACGCCGAGCGCCCCTACCCGCTGGAATGGGTCGTCGACGCGAGCGGGCGGCTGCGCTCCTACCGGGGCCGCCCGGGCCGCCACGAGTCGATGGCGACGACCCGGCCGGTGGCCGACGGGACGTGGCACCACGTCGCCGTGACGCACGATCCCGACGCCGGGCGCACGCGCCTGCTTCTGGACGGGCGCCCCGTCGACTCGCTGCGCGGCACCGTGCCGCTGGAGCCGAGCCGCGATGGGGTCGCGCTGGGCGGGCGGGTGCCGGCGGCTTCCACGCAGGCGGAGCAAAATGAGTCCGCGGACGGCGGCGAAGACGACGCTTCCGGTAAAACGGCGAGCGCGGCCGCCGGAGCCGGACCCGGAGGCTTCACCGGCCAGTTCGATGAGGTGCACGTGTGGCCGCGCGCAAGAGCCGCCGCCGCCGTGCGCCGCACGATGCGACAGCCGCGCCCGGCTGCCGTCGACGCCGCGTCCGGCCCCGGTGACGAGGCGGACGGGGCGCGGCGCTTCGATCGCGGGGAGACGGGGCCGGCGCTGCTGCATTTCGAGGACCGGAGCTGGCCCCCCGAAATGATCACGCGTGCGCCCGACGGCGTGACGCGCCCCCGCTCGACGTTGCGCTTCTACGCGCCCATCACGGAGCTGCGCGC
>PXTR01000049.1:4882-14117 GCA_003023245.1 Bacteroidetes bacterium QS_8_68_15
GAGAAAAACTTCCGCGAAGTGGGCCGGCGTGCCGCGCGCGACGGGACGCAGCGTTATTCCTTCACCGACGCCCAGGCCCCCAGCGAGGTCGTCTTTTACCGAATTCGCCAAGTGTTTTCCGGCGACGCCGAACG
The DNA here is from genome assembly GCA_003023245.1 of Bacteroidetes bacterium QS_8_68_15. Next base: position 5,017 of record PXTR01000049.1, read on the forward strand.
CCGCAGTGGCACGCTCAAGGTGGGGCGCGGGACGTCGGAAAAAGAGAAGCAGGCGGTGACGCTGGTGGGCAACTTTCCGAACCCCTTCAGCGAAGAGACGACCATTGCCTACCAGGTCCGCCGCGAGACGCACATGCGCCTGTCGGTGTGGGACCTGACGGGCCAGCGTGTGGAGACGCTCGTCAATGAAACGCAGGAAAGCGGGTACAGAGAAGCCGTTTTCCAGCCGGAGAACCTGTCGAGCGGCACCTACTTCATCCGCCTGCGCGCTGATGGGCGCACGCACACCCGCAAGATGGCGCTGGTGAAGTAAGCGCACGTTCGCAACCCGACGACCCCTCCAACCCAACATCCCGAACCCCCCGCAACCAGATTTCCGAAAGAACATTCTCTGCGGGTGGTTCTTACAACGGACCGCAATTCACCCGCTCCCCCGCCCAGCCACGCTCGTCTCATGACGTTGACGTACTTTGGCCATTCGACCTTCCAGTTCGACACGAAGGGGCAGACGATTCTCGTCGATCCCTTCTTCACTGAGAACCCGCACACCAACGTGGCCCCCGACGAGGTGGATGCGGACGTGATCGTTCTCACGCACGCGCACTTCGACCACTGGTGCGACACGCCTGCCATTGCCGAGCGCACCGGGGCGCTGGTGGTTTCCAACTTCGAGATTGCCAACTACCTCACGCAGCAGCACGGTCACGAAAACGTGCAGCCCCTCAACGAAGGCGGTTCGATAGACTATGAATGGGGCTCGGTCGAAACCACGCACGCGCGGCACACCTCCAGTTTTCCCGACGGCACCTACGGCGGCACCCCCAACGGGCACATCCTCCACATCGAGGGCGCCTGCATCTACAACACCGGCGACACCGCGCCCTTCGCCGAGATGGAATGGATCGGCGAGGACCACGACGTCGACCTGGCGCTGATGCCCATCGGGGACTGCTTCACGCAGGGCATCGACAAGGCCGTCGACGCGGTCACGATGATCGACCCGGCGCTGACGGTGCCGCTGCACTACGACACGTTTCCCCCCATCGAGGTGGACCTCGACGACTGGCGCGGCGCGATGCGCGACGAGGACTACGAGACGCGCGTCCTGGACTTCGGCGAGACGCTGGAGCTGTGAGGGGGTAGGGTGCGGAGGTATGGGAGTGCCTTCTGCGCCTCCGTTCTCCTCCGGCTGCACGCGCCCGAAGGCGGTGATCGTCTCCGTCACGTCGCGCTCTTGGACCTCCGCCGTTTTGACGGAGAGGCCCTCCTCCCCGCCGTCCAGGAAGCCCATCCAGAAGCTCGCGTCGACCAGCACGAGAAGCACGACCGCCGCGATGCCGGCGATTTTGAGAATGCGCCCCGTGGCGCTTTGCTGTTGAGGCGTGGGGGCGGTTCAGAGTTAAAAGTTCACTCTGGAAGTACTTCCTCCCTTTGGTCGGGGCGGAAGGTTGGAAAGTTGAACGTTCTTCCGGGCCGAAGCGCGCGGGTCGAAGGAAAACGAACGTTCAACCTTCAAACTTGAACGTTCAACCGCGCGCTTCAGCGTGCCGTGAGCGGGGCTTCGGGGTCGAGCGTGCCGGTGACGTAGGAGAGGCGCTTTTTCTGAAGCAGCAGGTCGTAACGGGCGCGCACGCGATTGCTCTGCGCCTGCGCGAGACTGGTGTTGGCGTCGGCCAGCTCGACGTAGGTGGCCGCCCCGAGGCGGTAGCGCTCCTGGGCGGCTTCCTGCGCCCGGTGGGCGGCCTGGAGGCGCTCGGCGGCCACCTCCAGCGAGGTGCGCGCGTTGCGGTAGGCGACGAGCGCCTGCCGCGTCTCCACGGCGATGTCTTGGCGCAGAAGCTCTTTCTGAAAGCGCGCGTTTTCGAGTTGCACCTGCGCCTGCTCCACCTGGTAGCGCGTCTGAAAGCGGTCGAAGAGCGGGTAGCTCAGCGAGAGGCTCAAGCCGCCGCCGCGGCGCGCGTCGAGTTGGTCGAGAAAGGGCGTCTGGGTCGTCTGCGGGGCGCTACCGGTGCCTGGCACGGGCAGGGTGATCGGCGCGCTGCCGCCGTCGGGAGTGATTTCCACGACATCCGGGTCCTGCCCAGTGCCCTCGACGGCGCGTCGCGAGAGGCTGTTCCAGTTGCTGCCGTAGCTGAGGGAGAGGTCCAGGCGCGGCCAGAAGCCCGACTGCGCGGCGCGCACGCCCTGCTCGTCGGCAGCGACGCCGGCCTGGCGGGCGTGCAGGTCCTCGCGCTGCTGGTAGGGAGCCGGTCGTCGAGCGAGCCGGTCTGAAAGGTGTAGCTGCCGAATGGGTCGAGCACGAGGAGGCGCACCAGCTCGGTTTGCGAAAGGTCGGCGTCGCGGCGCGCCTGCACCAGGTCCTGCCGCGCCGCCGCCACGTCGGCTTGGATCTGATAGACCGCCGAGGGCGCTTTCTCGCCGACCTCGATCTGCGCCTGCGTCTGTTCGAGTTGCTGCCGGCGCAGTTCGAGCTGCTGCCGGCGCACGTCCACGAGCGCGCGGTTCTGCGCCAGCGCAATGTAGCGCTGGAGCACCCGGTAGGCTACCTCGCGGCGCGTGCGCTGCACGGTGCCCGAGGCGGCCTGCATGCGCGCCTGCGCCTCGTCGAGCGTGGCATCGTCGCGGAAGCCGTTGAAGAGGTTGACCTGCGACTGCGCCCCGACGTTGGCTTCGCTGGACGTCTGGCTGACGATCTCGCCCTGCGTCTGGCTGAAGTTGCGCCCGAAGTCGCGCCCCCCGCCGACCGAGAGCGAGAGGTTCGGGTAAAATTCCGCCCGGTTCCGGTCGATGCTGATCGACTGGCTGGTCACGTCGTTCTGGGCGCGGCGCAGCTGGTAGTTGCGTTCCAGCGCCAGGCGCACGGCTTCTTCGTAGGTGATCGACGCGCCGGAATCCGGGGCGGCCGTCGAGCGCGTCCGTTGTTTCTGCTGCTGCTGTTGCGCGCGGACCGGCCCGGCGGCGAGCGCGCCGATGAGCACGAGCAAAACGGTCGAGGGCAGAACGGAGCGACGGAGCAGATGAAAAGGACGTGCGCGCATGTCGAAGAAAAGAGAAGACCCGCGAAAAGCGCTGACGGCTGATAGCTGAAGAGCGGAAGCGGAGGGGGAGGGATTCGAACCCCCGGTGCCACAGCGGGCACGCCGGTTTTCAAGACCGGTGCAATCGACCAGGCTCTGCCACCCCTCCGAAGAAGGCCGGCGGGCGCTCCGCGCTTGCCACCCAATAGCAAGGTAGGTCGCCGACGGCCGCTATCCCAAACGAGCCACTCGGCCCTGCGTTCGTTTCGTGTCGCTGGCGTGCATTTCGCAGCGGACGCGCAAGCGAAGGCCGGAGCGGCGCCCGAATGCGCATGCCCCGACACGTGTGCAGACCGGAGAGGGGGGATTGAAGTTGCGATTGATGCGGAAACCCTGTGCGGGCGAAGTGCTTTCTCGCAGCCTACCGGGGCGGCAGGCCTCCCCGTCCCCTTCCTTCACCGAGACGACTGGTTCATGCCCCAGCAGTTTTTCGGAAACGCCAGCCAAGACGGCGGTGGCGCGACCTCCGCCCAGGCCGAGCCGGAAGTCGTCACCGGCCCGCCGAAGACATCGCCTTCGACGAGGTGCTCGTCCAGCAAGACGGCATGGCGGATCAGGATGAAAGTTGAAGATTGAACGTTGAAGGTTTTTCGGTCAGCAGGTGCGCCTGCAGGGCGAGAACGCCCCCACTCCCGCACGCCCACACGCCCGCCCTCTTGACGATTATCGTCGGCGACATGCATTTCGGGCGCGGGTCGGCGGGGGCGGAACGCCGCAAGGAAGCCGCGCTCATCGACTGCCTGCGCGCCTTCGAAGGGCGCGCGGAACGTCTCGTCCTGCTCGGCGACGTGTTCGACGCGTACATCGAGTATCGCGCGCTCGTACCCAAGGGCTTCGTGCGCTTTCAGGGGCTCCTGGCCGAATGGACCGACCGGGGCGTGCCCGTCACCTACCTCACCGGCAATCACGACCTGTGGCATCGCGACTACTTCGCGCGCGAGCTCGGCGTCGCGGTCGTGCCGGTGCGCTGGGTGGGCCGCCTGGGCGGGCGCCGCGCCGTGCTGACCCACGGCGACGCCGACGACGCGAGCGACCCGCTCTACCGTCGCTTGCGCCCGCTGATGCGCTCGGAGGTCGTCGCCTCGCTGTACCGCCGCCTTCTGCCCGGCGGGGCGGCGCTGGAGTGGGCTCAGGCGTTCAACCGCACCTTTCACGAGGAAACGATCGACTTCGACCGCGTGCGCGCCCTGCGCCGCGCCGCGCGCCGCATGCTGGGCCGCACCTCCGCCGAGCTGGTCGTGATGGGACACAGCCACCGGCCCGAGCGCCGCACCTGGTCCGAGGCGGGCACCTATCTCAACACCGGCGCCTGGCACACCGACCGGACCTTCGCCACCATCGCCGCCGACGGCGAGGCCCGGCTGCGGTGCTGGAACGGCGTGCGCGCCGTAAGAATTAACAACCGGGTGTGACGAAAAAGACCGTTGCTGCCGTCTGCAGGCGCAACGAGGCCGGCGAAGCGGACCGGCCCCGCCCGTCGCCTCTCGAAAAACGTTCAACGCTTCCCCTTCAACCTCCAACTCGCAATGGCCGACGACTCGCGTCCCCCGTCCTCCTCCGACGAATACCGGCGCGACCCCGGCCGCGGCGCGTCGCAAGGCGCTTCGGGCAGCGGGGAGGGCTCCGGTGGCGGAGGGAACTACTCCGACGAAGAGCTGGAGCGCTACTTCAACGACCCTCGCCGGCGTGAGGGGCCCGGCGCGGAACGCAGCGGCAGCGCGGGCGGCTCGGGGAGCGGCTTTTCCGAAGCGTCCGCTTCCGCTTCCTCGGGCGAGGAGTACGCGCCGCCGGGAAGCGGGTCCTCTTCCGGCGGCGGAGGAGACGCGTTCACGCCCGGCGGCGGCGCGGGGCCTCCCGGCGCGTCCGGCGGCGAGAAGGGGAGCGGCGGCGGCAACGGAAACGGCGGCGACACGCCCTGGTCGCACCGGCAGCGGCCGCGGCGCGGGCTGCGCGGCTTTTTTCACCGGCGCCTGGGGCCGAAGAAGGCGCAGGCCGCCTTCGCGGTGAGCCTCGTAGCGGGCGCGGCGCTTCTGGGCGTGCTCGCGCTGGGCGGCTACTTCGCCTGGCAGATCACCAGCGACAACCTGCCGTCGACGAAGCAGATCGAAAACCCCGAGCTCGACCAGGCCACCGTCGCCTACACCACCGACGGCAAGGTTCTCACGCGCTACGCCACGCAGAACCGATCGATGGTCACGTTTGACGAGCTCTCCGAGCCGCTCGTCGAGGCGCTCGTGGCGACGGAAGACCACCGCTTCTACGAGCACTGGGGGATGGACGTGTACCGCACCATCGGCGCGGTGGGGCGCACCGTCGGCGCCGAGCTCTTCGGCGTCGGCGACGTGCAGGGCGGCTCCACGATTACGCAGCAGCTCGCGCGCAATCTCTACAACACGCAGATTGGCTACGAGCGCACCGTCGAGCGCAAGGTCAAGGAGATGATCACCGCCATGCAGATCGAGCGGCAGTACACCAAGCAGGAGATCATCGCCATGTACTTCAACACCATCGAGTTCGGCCACAACGCCTTCGGCATCGAGGCGGCGGCGCAGACGTACTTCGACACCACCGCCACGGAACTCGGCCCGCTCCCGGCGGCCACCCTCGTCGGCATGCTCAAGGCGCCCAGCCGCTACGACCCGCTCGACGGCTCCGGGCGCGCGAAGGCGCGGCGCAACGTGGTGCTCGCGCAGATGAGAAAACGCGGCGTGCTTTCCGACCAGTTCTACACCGATCACAAAGACGATCCCGTCGAGACGGACTTTCAGTCCAGCGAGCTGGCCGCCAGCCTCGCGCCCTACTTCGCAGAGTTCGTGCGCGGCTGGATGAAGGAATGGGCCCAGAAGAACGACCGCGACTTCTACACCGGGGGGCTACGTGTTTACACCACGCTCGACTCGCGCATGCAGAAAATGGCCACCGCTGCCGTCGAAAAGCAGGCCGACGGGCTGCAGAACGTCGTCGACTACGAGTGGAGCCGCGCCTCGAACTACAAGCTGGGCGAGGACCTCGAGGCCTACGCCGACGCCGACCCCGAGGAGCCGTTCAGCTACTTCTGGGAAACCCACCCCGAGGTCGTCAACGACCACGTGCGCGGCACGCAACGGTACGCGAAGCTGACCGGGGAGGAGGGCCTCGGCGAAGAAGAGGCGCTCGAACAGCTCAAAAACAACGCGGCGTTCGCCGACTCGCTGCGCCGCGATCTGAGCCACCTCAGTGCTGGCCTCGTCTCGCTGAACCCGCGCAACGGCTACGTCAAAACCTGGGTCGGGGGACGCAACTTCGAGGAAGGCAAGTACGACCACGTCGCCCTCGCGCAGCGCCAGCCCGGCTCCACGTTCAAGCCCTTCGTCTACACCGCCGCCATCGACAACGGCTACTCGCCGTTCTACACGGTCCAGGACAGCGTCTTTACCTATACGATGGAGGGCGCGACCGAGGAGAACAAAAAGTGGTCGCCCACCAACTTCTCCGGGTCGACCGGGCAGATGAAGACGCTGCGTGAGGGGCTGGCCAACTCGCTCAACACGATTACCGCGCGAGTGATGATGAAGCTGGTCAACCCCTCGGTGGTGGCGAAGTACGCGCACAACATGGGCATCAAGAGCGATCTCAAGGAGGTGCCCGCCCTGGCGCTGGGCGCCGGCGAGGTGACCTTGTTGGAAATGGCCGCCGCCTACTCCACGCTCGCTAATGGCGGCCTCTCTCACAAGCCGCAGGTCGTCACCCGCATCGAGGACCGCAGCGGCAACGTGCTCTACCAGGCACAGCCTGAGCCCGAGGAGGCGCTCCCGCAGGAAACGGCCTTCACCGTCGTCGACATGATGCGCGACGTGATCGACTACGGCACGGGCTCGCGCATCAACTGGCAGTGGGAGCTGGGCGACTACGACCTGGCCGGCAAGACCGGCACCACCACCGAAAATGCCGACGGCTGGTTCATGCTGATGCACCCGCAGCTGGTGACCGGCGCGTGGGTCGGGTTCAACGACCGGCGCGTGGCCTTCCGGTCCACCTTCTGGGGCCAGGGCGCGCACAACGCGCTCTTCCTCGTCGGCGACTACTTCCAGCGCCTTTCCCGCGCGGAAAAAGTCGACCTTTCGAAGAGCAAGGAGTTCCCGCTGCCCACCAATTACGGGGAAGGCCAGACCCTCGGCGGCAGACAGGGGCCGGGCGACGGCCCGGACGGCGACGACGGCGGCGGCGGCCAGGACGACGACGACGGCCGCGTCGGCTGGTAAGTTAGAAAGTGTAAGGTTGAAGGTTTGAAAGTTTCTTTTTCAGCGCTCAACGTTCAACCCTGGCTCATGTTGGTTTACAGGTGAAGCAGCGTTGCTTCTTCGGATGCTCTGTTCGTCAGTCATTCCCAGCCGGGGCCGGGAATGACGTCCGCAAAAAAATTCAGGGCAGACCTTCTCACCCGGAAGCCGACATGAGCCTTCAACCAACATGAAACTCTTACACACCGCCGATATCCACCTCGGCATCACCACATTCGGGCGCGTGGACCCGGAGACGGGGTTGAACACGCGCATCCTCGACTTCAAGCGCTCGTTTGAGTTTCTCGTCGAGCGCGGCCTCTCTGAGGGCATCGACTGCTTCCTGTTCGCCGGCGACGCCTACCGCACGGCCGATCCCACGCCCACGCAGCAGAAGGTCTTCGCCGAGTGCCTGCGCCCCGTCGCCGAGGCGGGGCTGCCCATTGTGATGGTCGTCGGCAACCACGACCACCCCGTGACGTTCGGCAAGGCCTCGGCGCTGGACATCTTCGGCCACCTCGACGGCGACGTGCACGTCTTCGACCAGCCCGAGAGCGCCGTGATCGAGACGCCCGCCGGGCCGCTTCAGCTTTTGGCCCTGCCGTGGCCCATTCGCTCGAAGATCCTTTCGAAAGACGAGCACCAGGGCAAGTCGCCGAAGGCGCTGCGCGAGTTCATCGAGGACCGCTACACGAATTTTATCGACCGGCACGCCGCCGAGCTGGACCCGTCGCTGCCGGCGGTGCTGGCGGGCCACTTCAGCGTGCAGGGCGCCGAGATGGCCGGATCGGAGCGTACCAGCCTCATCGCCCACGAGCCGAAGTTCACCGCCGGCGACCTGAGCGTGCCGCCCATTGACTACGCGGCGCTCGGCCACATTCACCAGTACCAGAACCGCGCGCCGGAAGACGCTGGCGGGCCGCCCGTCATCTACCCCAGCAGCATCGAGCGCGTCTCGTTCAAGGAATGGGACGAGCGGAAAGGCTTCGTGCTGGTGGACATCGACGCCGCAGACGCGGAGACGTCTGACGAGAAGACGACGCAGTTCGCGTTCGTCGAGACGCCGGCGCGCCCGTTCGTGGCGCTGCGCATCGACGCGCGCGAGGCGGAGGACCCGACCGAGGCGATTCTCGATGAGATTGAGGAGCAGGACGTGGCGGACGCCATCGTGCGGGTGCGCTACCACATCGAGGAGGCGCAGATTGCCGACGTGGACGCGCGCCGCCTGCGCGAGGCGCTCTCCGAAGCGCACGCGGTGGCGGCGCTGGAGCGCGACGTAGACCCCGCCGAGCGCGAGCGCCGCACCGTCGTCACGCGCGAATCGACGCTCGAAGACGCGCTGCGCCAGTACGTCGCCCAGCGCGAGGAACTGGCCTCCATCGAAGACGACCTCGTCGACGCCGCCCTTGACCTCGAAGGCGAGCACGACGCGGATAGACGCGGGTAGGGAAGGAAGGAGTGAGGGCGATGAAGGTGCGATTGCCAGGGAGAAACCCCACCTTCCAACCCTCAACCCCCCTCTTCACTCACGCACCTACAAACCTAAACGCCTTGCACCCCCGCCGCGCGCTTACTATTTTGCGGTTCCTTCTCCTTCCTTCTCCACCCACTCCCCCAGCGTGAACGCCGAAGAGACGACCGTTACGATTCCCCGCAACGAAAACGTCACCGCCGAGTCGAGCGAGGACCCGACGCCGGTCTGGCCGCTCGTCGAAGAGGCCCTCGACGCCATCGAGGCCGACGACATGACGTACGAGGCGGCCCG
>PXTR01000050.1 GCA_003023245.1 Bacteroidetes bacterium QS_8_68_15
CTCGTCGGCGCGGCCGTCGAGGTCGACGCTCACGAACAGTCGCATGGGGGCGCTTGGGTGCCGCGGGTCTTCAAGGAACTGCGACCGGCCGGCTCGCTGCCGGCCCGGTGGATGGCGAGGTCCGCCGGCAGCGCCGGCAGAGCGTCACGGCTCACCGACCGAACGGGGACCGCGAAGGCGGCGGAGAACGGCGAAGTAGGAAGAGAATACCGGATCGAGCCGGTCAGGCCTCGAGGGAGACGGTGTTGTTCGACTGAAGCCAGGCCGCCGGCTCGTCGCGGTCGTAGATGACCCCGCGCGCAGGCGTGATCACGCGCTCGCGAACGGCCGTGTCATGGGCGGTGCCGCTGTACTTCTCGCCTTCGAGCAGTTGCATCTGCGCCAGGCGAAAACCGAGAATGCCCAGCACCACGATGATGAAGGCGCTGAAGATACGGACGCGAATGCGGTAATCATTCATGGCGGTCCCTCGTCGAACGAACGATTGGGAAGCATACGGTGGCGCGGGGAGCGAGGCCGCTCGCGGCGAGCCGCCTTTCCACTAATCACGAACGCGCAAAGAGCGCGTCGCTTGACGAACTCTGACGGTCATATAAATCAATGAAAACGCCGGAGTTCGAGTTCCTCTCATCCGCCTCCCGCCGGCCGGTCTCGCTCTTCCGGCCGAACGGGCAGCTCCGACGTGTTCGTCGCCCTGTCGTCGATCTCCTCACAAGCGCGACCCCCCGGCGCGCGACCCCCCGGCGCCTTCTCACGATTCGTCCGCTCTGCTCCGCGTCACCGATGCCAAAAATTATTACGTTAGTGTCACGCCGGGCGCGGAAGAAAACTGCATTCCTGCGCACGCGTACTTAAAATTCGCGTGTATCTCACTCGTCTCCGTCGCTACCGGCCCATCCGGTCGGCGTTTTTGCAGTGCCTGCCGCGCAGTCGCTTCTCCGGCGTTTTTCTATCGTCTCCGTTCTCGCCATGCGCATCTTTCGTGTTCGCCGTTCATCCGGCGTCGCCGCCCCGATCGCCGTTTTCTTTGCCGTCGTCGCCGTCTTGCTGGGAGCGCTCGTCGTCGCCCCGCCCGCCGCGCAGGCGCAGTACTTCGGGCGTAACAAAGTACAGTACGACGACTTCAACTTCCAGGAATTCTCGACCGAGCACTTTCGCATTCTCTATTACCCGGCCGAAGAGCAGGCCACCCGAGACGCCGGGCGTATGGCCGAGCGCTGGTACGACCGCCACACGCAAACCTTTCTGCGGGAGTTCGACGAGAAAAAACCGCTCATCTTCTACGCCAACGACGCGGACTTTCAGCAGACCAACGTCGTCGGCGGGCAAATCGGGCAGGGCACCGGGGGCGTGACCGAAAGCCTCAAGGAACGCGTGACGATGCCCCTGACCGGCTCCTACGCCGAGACCAACCACGTCCTCGGCCACGAGCTGGTACACTCCTTTCAGTACGACTTCGCCCTGCGCGAGCGCGAGAGCGGCTTTCAACTCGACCGCCTGCCGCTGTGGCTCATCGAGGGCATGGCCGAGTACCTCTCGGTGGGACGCGACGCCCCGCACACCGCCATGTGGTTGCGCGACTACGCCATGCGCGACGACCTACCCACCATCGATCAGCTCACGACCGATCCGCAGACCTACTTCCCCTACCGCTTCGGGCAAGCTTACATGGCCTACGTCGGCGGCAAGTACGGCGATCCGGCCGTGACGAACCTCTTCAAGCTGGCCGGGCGCGTGGGACCGGACTCGTCGTTCAGCTACGCCCTCGGCGTCACCCCCGACTCGCTCTCGGAGGAATGGAAGCGGAGCGTGCGCGACCAGTACCTCCCGCAAATGGAGGGACGCACCGCCCCGAGCGACGTGGGCCGCGTCGTCCTCGGCGAGCCCGGCGCGGAAAACCAGTTCAACATCAGCCCTTCGGTCAGTCCCGACGGGCGGTACATCGCCTACATCGGGCGTGAGAGCATCTTCACGACCAATCTCCTCATCGCCGACACCCGCACCGGCGAGGTCGTCGAGACGCTCGAAGGGACGCAAGCCAATCCGCACTTCGACGCGCTGCGCTTCATCAACTCCGCCGGCACGTGGTCGCCCGATGGGGACAAGTTCGCCTTCGTCACCTTCGTGGAAGGCGAAAACGACCTGGAGGTCATCGACGTGGGAAGCGGAGAGGTCACGCGGCGCATCAGCCCGAAGGGCATTGGCGCCATCACCAACCCGACCTGGTCGCCAGACGGCGACGAGATTGCCTTCGCAGGCATCGAGGGGGGACTCTCGGACCTGTACTCGCTGGACCTGCGCACCAACACGGTCGAGCAGCTCACCAACGACCGCTACGCCGACCTGCAACCGGTGTGGGGGCCCAGCGGGGAGCGCCTGGCCTTCGTCACCGACCGCGGCCCCGGCGGCACCGACTTCGAGAATCTGACGTTCGCCCCCACGCGCCTCGGCATCATCGAAACCGAGAGCGGGGACATCCGGACGGTCCAGCCCTTCGAGGGGGCGCACCACCACAACCCGGCCTGGTCGCCGGACGGGGAAAGCCTCTATTTCATCAGCGACCAGGACGGCTTTAAGGACGTGTACCGCTACGCGCTCGAAGGCGGCGAGGGCGCAGACGAAGGCGGCGCCCGGACCTACCGCATCACGCACCTCAAGACGGGCGTGAGCGGTATTACTGCCGAGTCTCCGGCCATGTCGGTCGCTGCCCAGAGCGGGCGCATGGCCTTTTCGGTCTTCTCGCGCGGGGGCTACACGATTCATACTCTCGCCCCCGACCAGCTCGACGGCGAGCCCGTGCAGGGAACGCAGGAGGGACGCCTGGCGACGGCGGGCCTGCTGCCGCCGTTCGAGTCGGCGGGCGAAGGGCTGGTGTCGAGCTATCTGCTCGATCCGCTGGCGGGCCTGCCGGTAGAGTCGGCGGCGGCCTCCGCCGAGTACGAACCCAACCTCAAGCTCGACGTGATTACGTCGCCGGGCGTGGGCGTGGGCGTTTCCAGCGGCGGCGGCTTCGGCACGCGCGGCGGCGCGGCCGGCGGCATCATGCTGTACTTCAGCGACCTGCTGGGCAACCGCAGCCTCTACGCCAACATCCAGGCCAACGGCACCCTCAAGGACATCGGCGGGCAAGTGACCTACCTCGACCGCGAGAACCGCTTCAACTACGGCGGCAGCGCCGGCCACATTCCCATCCGCTCTGGACGCGCCTACCCCCTCGGCCGCCGCTACATCGCGCAGCGGATCCAGCGCATCTTTATCGACCAGGCCAGCGGGCTGCTCTCCTACCCGTTCAGCACGACGCGCCGGCTGGAGTTCGACCTCGGGGCCGTGCGCTACGGCTTCGACACCGAAACCCGGTACTATAGTCGGTTTGGGGGGGGGCGCATTTCGGAAGACCGGCTTTCCGCGGATCTGGGTAGCGTTCCCGAACCCGACCCGCTCTACTTCGCGCAGGGGGGAGCCGCCTACGTGGGCGACTTTTCGCGGTTCGGGTTCACCTCGCCGCTGCAAGGCGGACGCTACCGCTTCGGCGTCTCCCCGCGCTTGGGCACCTTCTCCTACGCACAGGCCACGCTCGACTACCGGCGCTACTTCTACCTCGATCCCGTCACCTTCGCCGTGCGCGGCCTGCACGTCGGCAACTACGGCGCCGGCGAGCTGGAGCAGCGCAACCGCGGCGTGAACCTTACCGAGAGCGACTTCACGCTCGAACGCCTCGGCAGCCCGTATTACCAGGGCTTCGTGCGCGGCTACAGCGTCAATGACATCTACCAGTCCGGCGACGCGGCGGCCGTCTTGAACCGCCTGCTCGGCACCCACATCGGGCTGACGAGCGTCGAGCTGCGCCTGCCGTTTCTGGGAACCGGTCAGCTGGGACTGATCGACTTTCCCTACCTGCCCACCGAACTGGTGCTCTTCGCCGACGCCGGGCTGGCATGGTCCGACCTCGGCGACGTGGAACTGGACTTCGTGACCGACGATCAGCGGCTGAACAACCGCGACGACGACGGGGGGCTTCTCAACGACGAAGTCGTCCGCTATCCCGTCTTCAGCACGGGCGTGGCGGCGCGTTTCAATGTGCTCGGCCAGATCATCGCGGAAGCGTACTACGCCTACCCCTTTCAGCGCCCCGGCACGAGCGGCGACTTCGGCCTGCGCTTCAAGCCGGGATGGTAGGCGGTCCGGTTTGCGGGTTTGGGGTTGTGGGTTTGGGGTTCTTCTTTCCGAACTCCGATATCTCAAACCAGAAACCCTAAACTCGAAACCCCAGACCGCGCGAAGCGCCATGTACCGCTTTCTTCGGCCGCTGTTGTTTCGGATGGGCGCCGAGGAGGCGCACGGCCTGGCCACCGGCGCGGCGCGGCTCGCGCAGCAGTTGCGCCCCGCGACGCTCGAACCGCTCTTTCGCTTCGAGGACGCGGCGCTCTACCAGAACCTCTGGGGCCTCGACTTCAAAAATCCCGTCGGGCTCGCGGCGGGCTTCGACAAAAACGCCGAGCTGGTGCGCTTCTGGGAAGCGCTGGGCTTCGGATTTTCGGAAGCGGGGTCGGTAACGGCGCGCCCGGCCGAGGGCAACGCCAAGCCGCGCGCCTTTCGCCTGCCCGAGGACCGCGCGCTGGTCAACCGCATGGGGCTGGGCAATGAAGGCGCCGACGCCGTGGCGCGCCGCCTGGAGGAAGCAGACGGGCCGGCGGCGTCCCGTACGGCGCCACTGGGCGTCAACGTTGCCAAGACGCCCGCCGCCGCCGCGCCCTCCGGCAACGACGCGGTGGAGGACTACCGCCAGACGGTTCATCGCCTCGCCCCGCTGGCCGACTACGTTACGCTCAACGTTTCCTGCCCCAACACCGAAACGGGACACACCTTCGAAGACCCCGCGGCGCTGCGCGAGCTGCTGGACGCCGTCTTTGCCGAGCGCGAGCGCCTGCGCCTCACCGACGAGCTGCCGGTGCTCGTCAAGCTCAGTCCCCCCGAAACCGGCCGCCTGCTCTACGACAGCACCCTCGACGACACCGTCGCCGTCGCGCTCGCGAAGGGCGTCGACGGCTTCGTCGCGGCCAACACAACACCCGACCGCCCGAAGGGGCTTTCCGCCTCGCCGGAGCGCCTGGCGGACGTCGGCGACGGCGGCCTCAGCGGCCCGCCCGTCGCCGGGCGCGCTACCGCGCTGGTGCGCTACCTCTACCGCCTGACCGACGGGGCGGTGCCCATCGTCGGCGTCGGAGGCGTGGACTCCGCCGACGCGGCGTACGAGAAGATCCGCGCGGGGGCGTCGCTGGTACAGCTCTACACCGGGCTCGTCTACGAAGGGCCCGGGCTCGTCAAGCGCATCAAGGAAGGACTCGCCGAGCGCCTCGCGGCCGACGGCTTCGGCTCGGTGCCCGCTGCCGTAGGGACTGCCGCTGTTGAGGAAAGGCACGTCGGCGGCGACGCGGCCCACGCTCCCGGCGAAGCACAAGCGACTGCTGGAACGCAAGAGGCGGAGGTGAAACGCGGAGAGGCGCGCGTGCCGGGGGGACGGGGCACGATCTCTCCCGATGGGTGAACGTCCACCGTCCACGGGCGGCCGTCCACCGTCCTCTCCCACTCTTCGACTGAACTTTGCACAGCGGCGGCCGGGCGCGCCGGAACCCTTCCCGCCTCCGCCGTATACCAGAGCCTCCCTTATCGAGACGGGCTTGTTGCGGCAGGCTGCTCCACGAGGGGGTTCCCAGAGCCTTGCTCGGTAGCTCAGTCTGGCCAGAGCGCGCCGCTGTTAACGGCGTTGCCGTGGGTTCGAATCCCACCCGAGCAGCCTCTTGTTGACTTATCCTACTTAGCGTTTCGGGGCGTGGCGCAGTCCGGCAGCGCGCATCGTTCGGGACGATGAGGTCCCCGGTTCAAATCCGGGCGCCCCGACCGAACAACTCTTGATAGAAAAACATTCGGAAGCCCCCGCTTCCTTCGAGTCCGCACGTGGCGCCTCAGCCCCCCTCCTCCCCGGGTGCCACGTGCGCTAAGGCTCCTCGCACACCGCGAGGAGCCTTTTTTATTGCGCATCCCGCACGGCCTACGCACGCCTCCTTCACGCTGCTGCCGAGGCGTCGGAGTCGAGGCTGGCGTCCTGGCTCACTTCCCACGTCTCCGCGATCTGCTCGACGAAGTCTTTTTCCTCCTGGAGGACCATCCCGTCGGCGCGGGCGATCTCCGCGAGGTCGCCCATAATCTCGCGGCGACGCTCTTCGGAGAGCGCCTCGCCGAGGGACTGCACCGCTTTGCGCACCTCTTCGGTGGTGGCCTCCTCCTGGTACGAGAGCGACACGTCGCGAATGACGTGGTCGATCAAGGCGGGGTCCTTGTTCGGCTGCCAGCGGCGCAGGCACGCGGCCACCTCCTTCGTTTCCGAGGGGTCGAGATCGTCGTCGGTGCCCTGGGCGAGGCCGAGGTACAAAATCGCCAGATCGTGCAGGAGCGCCAGTCCGCTCTTTCCTTCGATACGCATGAGAAGACCTCCGATAATGAGACGGGAGAACACTCGAACGATGCATCGTGCCACGCAACGCATCTTACTTGCTTTTCCGCGCGCACGCACGACTGGCGCGACCCCGCCGTTCCGGCGTGTTTGCAAAACGTTCAGAAAAACGGACCCCGTGAAATTTGCCGCGCACGAACACGGTTCCGTAACAAAAAGGTAATTTACATCCCGTCTGAGCCTGACAGATGATCGCACCAGCATGCATGCATGAAAGAATCTCGACAAAGGCGCTTTCGCGCAGGGGGGCCGGCGCTCCGGCACTGGCGCGCGAATGGGGGCGCTCCTTTCTTGGAAAACGCATCGCCTTCTCCTCCTCGGCCTCAAGTGGCGCTACGACCTCTGGCAGCACCTGAATATCCGCCCGTACCGCGGCTTTGGCCGGCGCGGCGGGCCGTTGCATCTGCGGGGGCGCGTCCTCGACGACCGGCGTTCTGCCAAGCCGGACCCCGAGCAGTCCACGTGGCGCAACGCGGTCAACACGCTGCGCCGCGTCGAAAGCGACGAATTGCCCGGCGCGCGCGTCCGCCTCACGCTCGAAGACGGCACGCAGACGCAGACGGCCACGACCGACGAGGACGGGTTCTTTTCGTTCGAATTTTCGCCCGAAGAGGCGTTTCCGCGCAACCGCGTCTGGCACGACGTGCGCCTGGAACTGGAGGCGCCGACCCCTGACGACCCCGAGCGCGCCGCCGACACCGGTCACGTGCTCGTTCCACGCGCGGATGCGGAGCAAGCCGTCGTCAGCGACCTCGACGACACGGTCATCCGCACCGGCGCCACGAGCAAGCTGCAGATGGCGCGCATCGTCCTGCTCAACAATGCGAGCACGCGCGTACCCTTCCCCGGCGTCAGCGCGCTGTACCGCGCCTTGCAGGAAGGCTCCGACGCCGAAGGGCACAACCCGATCTTTTACGTGTCGAGCAGCCCGTGGAACCTCTACGAGATGTTTCAGGGCTTCTTCAAGGCACACGACCTGCCGGTCGGCCCTATTTTTCTGAAGGACTACGGCATCACCACCGATCGCTTCTTCAAAACGGGCCACGCCGAGCACAAACTCGACCGCATCCAGCGCCTCATCGAGACGTACCCGGAACTGCGCTTCATCCTAATCGGCGACAGCGGGCAGGAGGACCCGGAGATCTACCGCCGCCTCGTCGGCGAGCACGGCCCCGAACGCATCCGGGCGGTGTTTATCCGCGACGTGACGAGCCCCGAGCGCGACACGGAGGTGCACGCCATCGCCCGCCAAGTCGAGCGCATGGGTGTGCCGATGACGCTGGCGAAAGACACCGGCGAGGCCGCGGCCCGCGCCGCCGAGCTGGGACTCATCACCGAAGACGCCGCCGACACGGTGCGCGACGCGATGCGGCGCGAAGAGCGGGAAAAGGACGCTCCCAGCGGTCTGCACGAGCGCCTGCTGGACCCCCCGGACGGGGAGGCGCGCAGCGTGTTTTCGCGCTGAGCGCACGGCGTGGGGCGCTTCTGAAAAAGCATACGGCGAGTCGCTCGAAAAACGTCCTGCGCTACGCGCCCCCCGCCACACGCTCATACGTAACGAAGCGGAAGCCGTCGTTCGGGGTCTCGGCGGTCTTTTCGAAGACGGAGCCGACGAGCGGCCGCCACTCGGGAAAGTAGGTGTCGCCGCCGTAGCAGCCTTCCACGAGTGTCAGCTCCAGGCGGTCGACGCGCCTGCGGAACGGCTCGGCCAGGAACGCCTCGTACACGCTCGCCCCCCCGCCGACGAAAAGACGCTCCGCCCTGCTCACCCGCCTCAGCGCCTCATCGATGGAAGCGGCCGTTTCGACGCCGGGAAAGTCCGCGGGGAGGCCGCCGTCCAGATGGGTGAGTACGAGGTGGCGGCGCTCCGGCAGCGGGCCGCCGAACTGGTGCACGATGGACCGAAATGTGTGCCGGCCCATGAGAAGCGGATGCCCGTGCGTGAGGCGTTTGAAGCGCGCGAGATCGTCGGGCAGGTGCCACGGCAGCTCCAGCCCGTCGCCGATGACGCGGTTCTCCTCGGCGACGGCGGCGATGAGGACGATTTCGGGCATGGGACGCGCTGGTTGCCATGAGGAAAGACCGATGAACCAGCGCTCCGCCTGAAGCCGCCGGATCGAGGACAGGCCCGACTTCCTTCCGTCCGGGCCCGACCCAACGTGGCTGTCGTAATCCCGAAAGCCACGGCCCATCAACTTCGGTTTTGCCCAAAGTCGTAGGACGTATGTGCTACTTCTTGAGGAGCTCGATCCCAGGTTCAAGACCTCAGCCCTATGAGCACCCAAAGCCTCAGTTGGTTGGACAAGATGATTCTGGCTCTTGCCCGGTCGGCAGCTCGAATAGATGGGATGAAACAGCCAGATTTTGGGTACCAGAAGTTTGTAGTGGCAGGTATCTTGTCAATACATATATTGGGCGGAGGTGCAGTGCTTAAAGCTTTGGGGCACGTGGAGTCGGAGCTTCTTTTGATTTCCCCACTTCCGTGGTGGGGCACAGGATTACTCACGATGGGCGTGTGCTTTGCTCTCATTTTCTTCTTGACGAGAGGTGCTTCCGATCTTCGGAAATACCAATTCTCTCGTGTTGAGAGATGGGGATACACGGCATTCGGGATATTTTTTCTGTTCAGCCCTCTTTACATTCCGATAGTACTGGTAAAGCTTACTCCACCGTAGGTCTTCAGCGATCCTACTGCTATGTGGGACCGCCTCGAGAATGTCTTCCGACAATTCTGATCGGGGGCACCGCTCCCAATTTGACCAGAGTAGATTAGGTTGTAAGAGGACAGTCGAATGCGGGTGGTCCCGGAGCGGCTTGTGCAGGGCAGCGCAGCGGCCGGAAGCGTACGACGCGTTCCTTTCGGCGTTGCTGGAGCAGGCGGTTGCGCGCCCGTGAGAAGGCGCCTGGCGCTCGGCGCTTGGCGTTTCTTCGAGCGTCGGCGCTTGCTCTGTGAGAAACGCCGCGCGCTCTGCGCCAGACGACCCGCGCATTCACGGCAGCAGGTCGGCCACGGCGACGTCCGCGTCGGCCTGCGGGGGGCGCAGCGTGGCGTCGGGCGGGCGCAACGTCTCGCGCCGGTCGTAGCCGTCGCCGTTCGGGTCGCGGTAGACCTCCAGCGATTCGTCGTCGAGGTTGACGACCCAGTACGCCGCGATTCCGGTGCGGGCGTAGATGCGTTCCTTGCGCGTGCGATCACGCCGGAGGGAGGTGTCGCTGACTTCCACCACCAGCAGCGCCGTAGTGGGGTGGGCGTCCACATAGTCGCGGGGCCTTCCCTGAACGACAGCTACGTCCGGTTCCGGTTCGGAGTCGTCGTGGACGGCGAGCGGTCCTTGCACGCGCACTGTGTATTCATTCTCGGGGTAAGCGGCACAGAGCGCCTCGTCCACCAGAGAGATAATGGTAAAGTGGCGGCTGCTCTGAGGCATTTTATCGACGATTTGGCCTCCGAGAAGTTCGCATCGGTCCTCGGGCGTCAGCACGCCCGCTTCGATCATCTGCTCGTACTGCTCGCGTGTGAAGCGGTGCGTTCGGGCGCGCGAATCCGCAAGCGGCGGCTGTTCGGCAATCGGCTGCTGCTGCTTCTTCTTCGCCGGTGGAGGCGCTTTCGTCTGTGAGGGCATAGCGGCGCGGTGGGGAAAAGCGTTGGGATGTTCGGGATCTGGTAAAACACGGAGGACGAGCGACGGTTCGCGCCTTTTCCATTGCCGCCTCTGAGATGAAGCCCTTCCGCATCCTCGAACGAACCGACGACTCCCGGTAAGTGGCGGCTGCCCCCCGGCGCCGCGACTGACAACGCCTGCGGCCGGAAGCCGGATGACTAATACCCATTGCCTTTCCAACTGGCGGGAACCATTCGTCGCACGACCTCGCCAAAATCAAGGCGTACGGGCACGATATATCGTGCCCTTACCGTCGGTTGAGACGGGTACTCACGCCACTTGACG